>NZ_JACRWH010000052.1:0-15216 GCF_014306155.1 Holdemanella hominis
ACGGTATATGCAAAAACAAGACCACATATGAAAGGTAGTCTTGAATACATTATAAACAAAAATTTAAAAAATTGGAGAAATCCAATCTTTTTGTCGTGGAAAATCATCAAAAAATGTGTCCTTCATGGAAAGACACAAAATTTTATGAATTAGGCTTGATTTTTATTATCTAATTTTTGTAGTTCATAAACTTGGATATTTATATACCGAATTAAAAGAATATGAAAAAGCAAATTATTATATTAATTGGATAAATGAATTCGCCTCAAAACAAGATAGTAAAATATCAAATCTTTTAAAGAAGATATCAAATTCATTGACTATTAAGTTAAAAGAGCCTAATTATTTATGTAATAAAAAATACCAAGAAGATATTGAGTTTATTTTTCAAAATAGCCAAAATATATTTTCATATGGATTTCAGAAATTTTATCTAGCTGATCTAGAGGAAGTATATTTAATTCAAAGAAGATATAAGGAGCTTTATTATATATATAAAAACAGATAAAAGTCATGTGCATCAATCATTACCAAAGCTTTAATTTTTTTATAATTTTGGTAATGATTTTTATGTTTCTGAATTCATGAAAATTCCATGGTGGCATAGTCAACACGGAATATTCAGGTAGCAGGTAGATACCTGGGATGAATTTAAATACGATTTAAAATAAATGACACTTATTCTTCTTAAAAGATACTATTTATATATTCTTCTACATCCATAGATACAATCTTTTTGTTTTCAAACAGTAAGACTTTATCGTATAAAGAAACTGTTTCTTTTGTTACTTTATGTTCAATAGATAGTACTGTAAGATCTGGATTGGATAAAATGAATTGATGTATTCGATCTGAATTTGCTTTATCGATTGCAGAAAAAGCTTCATCCAAGAAAAGCCATTTTTTATTTCTATATATCGCTCTTGCCAAACAAATACGTTGCTTCTCTCCACCGCTTAAATTCAAATGTTCAAAATCAAGATTGTCTCTTTCCTTATCAAATATTGATTCTAAATTAAATATAGTTACTAAATCTTTCAAGGAATATTTACTCATTTTCCTTCCTAAAGTAATATTTTGTTCAAAGGAAAACGGTAATAAGTCATTTTTTTGATTCACATAAGAAAACTTTTCGGCATATGTGCTAAATTGAACATCCTTCAAATCCTTATCGTTCACATAAATGCCATCTACTTTCTTCTGCTTTGTTAAAATGTCTAAAAACGTACTCTTACCATCTCCACTTTTTCCAATGACTAAATACTTTTTTCCCTGATTTATTACCAAATTATTTAAATCCAATATTAGACGAGCACCATAAGAATAACTTAAATGCTTAATCTTAATGTCATGAATTTGTTCATCAAAAACAATTGGTTTATTTTCTTCATAGCACATTGAATTATCCAACAGTTTTTGTAGAACTGGCTTAGAAGATTGAATCATGTTTCGAAGATTTGCATAATTAACGATTGGCATGATCACCATATTACTAGCTTGTGCAATTCCTAATAATTGTCCAACTGTTAATCGATTATAATGTATTAATACAATGCCAAAGAGCAATGTCAAAAAAAACATGGCTTGAGAAATAAAAGAATTTATAGAAGTAAGTATTTTTATAAATCCATTATTTTTTAGAGTACTTTGTTCTAAATTCTTATTCTCAATGTCCAGATTGTCACAAAATACTTTTTCCAAATTTAAAACCTTTATATCATTAAAACAGCGACACAGATTTTTAATAGAACAAAGCCATTGCTTCATTGAAGCCAAATAATTCATTTGATTCTTCTTTAAACAATTCTTAAAAATACTATTTATAAAAATCGTTATAAAAGCACAAAGGAGCAGAAACATTAATATTTCTACACTTAGATTTGCGATATATAGACTTCCCAATATCAATGAAATGGTTAATGAGAACACATTTAGTTTTGAAGAAACATAATTATCAATTACCACATTCACTTCATTATTAAATTCATTCAATATTTCACTGCTATCCTTTTTTTGAAATGATTCTATATTCCTGGAAGCATACGATTGATACAAATTTTTATTTAAACTATAACTTATTTTATTCTTCAACACCTCCACTACATATTGTTGCAAAGAGGAAACAATTAAATAGACACCTAAAAATACCAATACGATCACTATAAGGCTTGAAATTGAATCTAGAAGATGATCATCAAATATATAGCTCATTAAGATTGATTTCAATAGATCCACTACTGAATATGAAACAATGAGAATAAGCGAAATAAAATATAATACTTTATGATTCTGAACAAGTTTAAACATAAATACCCCCTTTTCCTTAGGGTTATTATTTTTCAAGACAAAAGAAAAGACAAGAAACAGTCATTGAGAAATAAATGGGTTTCTTGTCTTTATTAAGTTCAATTTATCGTGTGATCTTGCACAAAACTAATATTAAATAAAATTATTTGCGACACAAATCTCTTTATATTTATGCAAATATTCACAATTTTTTATGAATAAAAATTTAAATAAAGAAGAATCATTTTTTAATTCTTTTAATCGATTCCGATAGTCTACATTCAATTGATAATCCTCATTTAGCATCATAGAGAAAACATCAATATACTTAGAATCATCCAATTCTTTGATTAATCTTTTTGCGTCGTGTATATTCTCTTTTAGAATTGCATATACAAATAAAGCCTCTTTATATTTGACTGCAAAGTTGACCGCAAAAAAGTCATCCGTACATGATTTTAATCCTTTCTTTAAATATTGATTACCCTTTTCCATACAATCCTTATGCTGTATCATAGTTGCTCCTAGATTAAAAAAAGCCAACATTTTATATTGTGAGTCATACTGAGCCGCACTTGTATAATATTTTTCAGCCTGATTTAAATCTATATCAAGACAAAGCCATCCTAATGAGCAAAGAATTTCCGCAATCAATTTTTTATTTCCTAATTCAATCGCATAATTTAAACATGTTTTATACAGATCGTATGCCGCAAAAGTATTTTTTTGATACGCATATAGATTGGCTTTGGCCTTCAACCTTCGTATAAATATCCATTCCTCATTATCAGATAGTTCCATATTTCCAGAAGATAATCTAAACAAATTAAAATATTCTCTTTGCGAATCATCCATGTATGAATAATACGCTTCCACTTCAGCAAGTGATATATTGATTTGAGAATTCATTTCGGAAGCATACAGTAAAAACAATTGATATTGAATAAATAAGCAGGATGACAGAACCTCATCTTTATATTCCAACAATTCATCCATTACCTTAAATATTTTTGAATCCGATGACATATAGTATTTAAAGAAAAGATCCAACATCTGTTTAATTTTTTCTTCTTTAATTGTATCCATCGTAGAAATCCCTAATTTTTTAAACAACAAATTGTATATATCATCATTTGCGACCAAGATATTATTTTCAATTTTAGAAAGGTATGAAGGAGAACAAACCCCATGTGATAAAGCTTCTAATGATATGTCTAACTCTTTTCGTTGTTTCTTAATCAATAATCCTCTGTAATCATTCATGCACTGCCCACCTACTAATTCCAAAAAGTAATTCATTATTTGTTCCTAATTATATCACGAATTGAACCTCATCACTGAATGTTGAAAGAGGTTCTAAATACGTCCCTTGTTTTTTAGGCTATAGAAGTACTCTTTATTTTTCATAAGTTCTTCAAATGATCCCTGTTCAACAATCCGTCCTTGTTTAAATACAAGGATACAATCAAACTTCTTAAGTGTTTCGTCAAAATATTTATGTGTTACATATAATACAGTTTCTTCTTTTAAATCCAATATTCGATTTTCAATTTCGATGGCCGTCTGTGCATCTAGACTTGCTGTTATTTCATCACACAAAAGTACCTCTTTTAAATGTGCGATTGTACGAGCAATTCCTATTCGTTGAATTTGCCCACCAGAAAGATTACTTCCATCCTCACCAATATTCTGGTCTAATTTAAATTCTGGTAAATCTACAAAATCCAAACAATTTAACAGTATTTCTTCTGTTTGTACAAGCTCCATATTCAAGTTATTTCGGATCGTGTCATCAAATATATGACTTTCCTGGTGAATCATAGAAACATTCTTAGAATACAAAACACTCACATTTCCTTTTTGAACTGGATAATATCCTAAAATCAATTTTAAAATTGTAGATTTTCCGGACCCACTCGGACCAACAATCGCATACTTTTTCCCCTTTTCAAATTTGAAAGATAAATCATCAATAATCATCTTACTTTCAGTATAGCCAAAAGATACATGTTCCAAATAGATATTTCCATCATAGTTCGATACAAACTTATTTGCCTGTCCATGAGAATCGATAATATTCAGTAATTTCGAATTCACGTCCGACACCGACTTAAATCCAGCAAGATTGCTTGAAATATCATTTAAATTCGAAATAAAATTATTAGAAACATTTACAATTGGCATCATATATATCATATCTAAATGTCCATATAATATCATCAATCCAATCAGCAACATGAAAATCAATTGAAAAGTGGCCGCAATACAATTAGCCCAGTTTCCCGTCAAAGATATTGCCATATTTACATTTCTTTGTTTATATTCCATGTTTTCAATCCATTCTTTTCCTTTGTCCACGAACTGTTTTAGAACGCCCAAATCCAATATAATATCGAAATTTTGAAATATCTCCTTTAATTTTGAATTATATATACCTGAATAAGAAGACAATTGGTTCGAATACTTTTTCAATCTTTTTTCCATCATCTTCGGTACCAAAAGTGTTGCTACTGCAATCAAAACCACCATGAGTCCTACAAATACATGGATGCGAAGAATGTATATTAAAATAATAACAGACACAATGATATCAACAATCATACTTAATATTGGATAAAAGTAATATTCATCTACCATTTTTATATCATTAGTAAATAGAGATAACTGATTTCCAATCTTCTCTTTTTTAAACGTAGAATACGATTGATTCATCAAACTAGAATAGAGATCTTCACCCAAATCTGTTTTTAATTTTTTCCTATAAGTTGACTTCATTATTGAATTAATAGAAGTCGTCATCAATGTATACACAAGAAATAAAACACTTGCAAAAAGGCATGTACCTGCTTTTTCAAAATGATTATTAAATGCAACATCCGATATTAATTGGATTACATACGCCAAAAATAAAGGTACGACACCCGCAAATAAACTAGTACACAGTGTCCCTATAAAATATTTTTTATTTCTCAATATATATCGGAACATTCTCTTCCATCCCCTACTTAGTTTAATAGTATATACCTATCACATCCCGTTATCTTTCTTTTTTAACATTTTATTTCAACAATTGATTCTTCTACGCAAATATAAAAAATGTTAAAATTAAGTAAATTATGAAGTGAGGAATACTATGCATTATTTAAAGATCAATGATTCCGATAAGAAGAAAATTGGATATCTAATCCATGTATATCGAACTCAACAATTTAAACATCTATCACAAAATTCTTTTTTGTTAAATGAGTATAATGAGCCAATATGCACTCGACAAACACTTAGTAAAATAGAACAGGGTGTTATTATTAAAAACGATTCTATTTATGAAGAATTACTAAAAAAGGTGAATCTAAAATTTAATACGGATTATTGTATTGAAGAATTCCTGCCAACTTCCATTTTTTCTGATTTATTAAATGCTTGCGATTATTATAATTTAGAAAAGCTTATATCCATCTCTGAATCCCATGTAAAACAATTAAATCCATTCAAAGAATACATTTTCTTTCATGAATACTACGAGTGTTTCAAATGGATCTACACCTATTATTCCTCATTTGAACTTCCGACTCTTCAAAGCACTGAATATATTATTTCCCTAAAAAACATTATCAATTCTAACCTCTATGAAGTCATGATGGATCTAGTTTTTAAGAAACGAACAATTAGTGGTATTTATGATTTTTCCTACTTTGATTTTAAAAATTCAAACAGCATGATTAATCGTGGAAACCATATGATGATTTTATATAATCAATCCAAATTGTCTGAAATGCTTGATTATTGTCAAGATTTAGAAGAGGAATATTCCATTAAAAACAATTACATTCGTCTTCTCGACATTTATTCTCTAAAAGGATTTGCCTTTTCAAATACAGAAAAAGAAAAATTTGAAAAATTAGTTTCTCAAATAAATCATACAGTAGAAGCACACAATTCAAACATACCTAAAATTAAAACATCTCAACTTCTAAAAAATATCGGTCTACAAGCCTTTAGAATTGATATGTACGATATAGCCATAAATTATTTTGAACAATATATAGCTATGGATTCACCTTATGCGAATATTGTAGGTATCGATTTATGCATTTCTTATCAAAAGACAAATAAAATCAATCAACTTAAATCCTTTATACAATCCAAAGAAGTATACAAAGGTGATAGCCAATACGAAAATCTTTTGAACTACTTCATTTTGAAATATAAATATCAAACCGACAATGATGAACTATCCTATTTTATAGTGAATAAAGTACCCATTATAATCGATAATACTATGGGGAAATATAAACAATTCTTTTATGAAGAACTAAGTATGCTTGTCGAACAAACCAAGCGTTATAAAGACTTGAAAACATATTTAGATTCAACCAGTGATATGTTGCCAATTTGAAAAAGCGGAAATCGAACGAGTAATTATTTATCAAACTAATAATAATATTAGATATAAAATACACATTCAATTTCTCATCGGGAACATGCTCTCTATATTATTGGTATCATTTTGGTAGCAAAATAGCCTATAACCGAATAAAAAGTGCCTTATATAAGGAACTTTTTATTCATTTTATCTCTACTCAAACTCAATTTTGTGTACTTTTAAATCCATGCAACATATACATTATATGGTCATTTACACAATTACTTCCTGTATTATTTTATATTCCAAATCATTTATGTATATTATGTACTCATTTTGGAGTCACTGTGAGTACACATTGAGTACAAACCATTTCATTCTAACAATACATACAATTAAAATATTGTTTCACTCAATTTCTAACATTTGACTCATCAATTGTTTTATTATTTCTAAATTTGTAGAAAACTCAATATGACTCGCATATTTATATTTGCGACAATAATTCTTCCATAAATTCTGCAATGTTGAATCTTCACTTATTGAGCATAATATTTCTTCATAATGCTCTAATACAGAAAGTGTCTCTCTTTTTCTACATGTTTTATCAAATGCCAATGATAAATCATTATAGTTTATTGAATCGTTATAACGATCAAATAAAGTCGTTACATCATAAAAATCACGCATACGTGTATTCAACAATCCTCTAGAAAGAATTGTTTGAATTTTTTCTGCAAGTATTGTCTCTAAATTATATGACCACAGTTGTATTGATTTGTCTTCTAACAACAACGGATATTCATATCTTACTTCTCTAGGTGTAATCACATCACCTGTTGATATATCTATTTTGATTGGTACTATTAAATTTTCTAATTTTGCATCCATATGAATTCTTATTCCTGGATACTCCATATTGTCCATGATATCAGATACATCATTTAAGATAAATTCAATGTGATCATCAAGAGAAATATCTTTAATTTCATTTACAATCCTTGTGGTTTCTTCTTTGGTTAAATCAAAATTACGTATTGTTGTATCAATATCCATAGTCGATCGCATCGATATACCAATCATAGAAGTAACCAAGATTCCACCCTTAACAATGAAATCGTCTTTATATTTAGAATACGTTATTCTTTCAAGAAAACGCTCCATCATATAAATACGTAACAAAGTTATAGGATCCGATCCATTTTGTTTGGCAACATTTTTAATTCTACCTTTTATTTGTGCTGGAGTTAGATACATTACAATAAAACCTCCATATATTGTCTAATTATCTTTTCAATTCGAAATGCTTTTGCATACACCATTAAACGATTAAGATTCTTATCACTTCTTTGTAAATAAGTTTTAATCGCCATATTAAAATCCTGAATTTCGAAATTACGTCTACTTCTCACTAAATCACAGATTGTTCTTTCCAAATCATACATTGGGATTTCATGACCAAATTGATTTGTGATTGTAGTCTTTCCTAAATCTAAAAGTTCCTTTTTCACTGTATAAACCTTATAACCAGAGTTTGTTAAAGCAGAAGGATTATATCCACTATAAATTGTAATACAATGCACAAAAGGTTCTCGATCAACCAGACCATAATAATATAAGGCATCATCATGAGAAATAACTCCTTTTGGACAACGCTGTGACAAAACATAAGCTTCATCTTCCAACACATCTTTTGAAATATAAATACCTGGGCCAACTTTTTCCATACAATTCCTTTTTATAAAATTATAAATAGACTGTCTCGATACATTCACATTCTTTAATTCTTTAACATTCAAAACCTCAATTTTTTTAGAATCCATTACTCCTTCCATACTCTCACCACCTTTTACATTCTTGCTAATATTATACTTTATATTAGTAAGAATGTAAATTGACTTCAATTTATTTAATTATTCATATTCAATAATTTATGTGTTCATTTTGTACTCACGGCCAAAAACAGTATACAAAAAAGCCCTTATATAAAGGACTTTTGATGTTTATTGAATTATTCGAACTCGGAAAAGAAAGTTGTAACATAAACATTATTGTTTACTATATATACGCAAATTACACTATTTATATACAATTAACATGTATTATATATCTTAACTATTTCTATTGGTATCATTTTGGTAGCAGCTAGATACCTACAAGCAAATCTAAATATGGTTTAAATTATTTCACATGTATTCTCTTTTAAAAGCTACTATTTAAGTACTCTTCCACTTCCATTATTTTGAGATTAATATGTCAAAGTAACTTCCCAATAACCATTTTTCGGCGATCCATGTCGTATAAGAATACCAAGCTCTTTTAATTTCTTAATATTACTTTCTATATTTCGACTGGCAATACCTATTCTATCAGCCAGTTTAATAGCCGATAATTGATTATCTTCCAAAAGCAGTTTAATAATCTTTTTCTGCGTATCGTTAAGTTCTATTTGTTGTTCTATTCCCGATACTTCTCCGATGCTTCTCCGATGTTTCTCCGATGCTTCTCCGATGTCTCTGCTTTCTTCCATCATCGGAAATAAATTACGGAATAATTCTACACGAAACATATTATCGAACTCCTGAAATCTAGGTTTCGGAAGTCCATACTCTTCAGCAGCGTTCAAAATTCTTTTTATTCCACTTCCCCATGCCTCAACAAGTCCCATTTGGCTAAATATATTGGCAATGCCTTTATTACGAATTTTCGAATGACCATTCATGACTTCCTCATAAGTCAATCCGTTATATAAGCCTCCCGGCGATGTCACTTCCAACCTGTCATCATAAATTGCAACCTGAATACAAGATTCATCCAACAGGTTACGATGACAATGGGCATTAATGATCATTTCTCTGATTGCTTCCGGTGGTAGCTCATATCTCTCTTTTCGCACCAATCCGTCGATTGTTGCTCCGAGTCGAATGTTTCTCAATACAAAATCTACAGCTTCTTCGATTTGTGTATAAATCGGTCCTTTAAGTTCTCTCTTATCCAAGAATACCGCACGATCTGTTCCTTTGAACACCGCACATTGCGTTTTTGAAAACGAAAAATAATCTGATGTCAACAATGCATAAGCATTTGTTGCCAGAAGTTGTCCCTCACTCTGCTTTAAGATTTTCCAATTTATAAGTTGTTCTTTATTTACAGAATGATTCGGCATTCCTGCTTTTTTTCGGAACCTTTCAATATCCTGACAAAGCTTCTCCGTAGCATCTTTTGGAACAGGATAACCTACACAGGTAAGTTCATCCCATGAGATTCTAGCACCTTCCATTTCCAGCTCTTTTATCTTCTCCGGAAATGCCAGTCTTGATGTACCTGCCACACGTATATAAGTACCATTGTCTTTTCCCTTTGATTTCAGATAATACGGTCTGTTTTTCCCCGCTTCTACAGATACAACAACAACTGTTTTGCCATCTACTGTCTGTGGCTCAATATCAGGAATAATCTGAGGCACACAGGAATCAGAAACTGCATTAGCAATTCCATCCATCAATTGAAACAACACATCATTTTCAACACCAACAATTTGATGTGTTTTATCATCCACTCCAACAATCAGCTTACCACCTTGTGTATTGGCAAAAGCTACGATTGTCTTCATGTATTTTTCACTTTTATCTGGTAAAGTAACTTTATATTCAATATTTTTCGATTCTCCCGAAAATATAGTGTCTTTTGCCATTATTTCACTCCTAATCTATACTCACACCATTGGTGCGAATAATTCTATTTCCAGAGTAAATATCTCTGTATCATCAATACCATTATACGTTCCAGCCTCCTTTCCTAGCAAGTAAGAAAACAAAACGTTTGCATTTTCTCCAATAAAAAATTATTCACTTTAAAAAAAGAAATTGACTTAAGAGAAAAGCATTCTCTATATATACCTGATCATGCTTTAAACAATGCAAGAAACATGACTCGATGGAAATACAAAGATGTAGACGGGCATTTAAACAAGAGAAAATTCAATGCATATAAAAACACGTGGGATTCAGATTGGATTACATACGATAAACAAAAATAACAATAAATAAAAGCAGATCAACTGTGCCTAATAGTACATGTAAATCTGCTTTTTTATTCTAATTTCGGTGTTTTTTTGCTTATACAGTCATATGAGCTGTCGGTCCCGATAATTCATTCAATAAATTGTGTACTCATTTTGGAGTCACTGTGAGTACATATTGAGTACAAGAGGGCATCACCAAACACCAGGTTCTCTTACAATTTCTGATTTATGTACCTTAATACTGCCTACTACCTGCAATCTTCTCAATATAAAGAGAGCATTTAAGAAACCTATTTCTATTTTGTTGTTTACTTTCATGTTGATTAACACTTATGTACGTACTTGTAAACCTCAAAAATTATACCAAAGCGTAATCAGAGGTGTACATTATTAAATGATCACTTATCCGCGTCTAATATTGTAAATCTTTTCAATAAAATTTGACACTTATTTATAAAAGCAAAATCTAACAAAATCTTGTTTTTTTACATCCATTCTATGTCATTGCCATAATCTATCGGCCATCCCAGATAATCTATAAATTCTGGTGCATATTTTTTTATTCTACAAAGTATATTAATACATTCATTAATTTTATTTCTGGCACAAAAATGTTTGCATTGTTTGGATGGATTAATTTTATTAATCTCGCTATTTCTTATTTTGACCATATTTTCCCAACTAGTAGGAATTTCTGTGCCGTCAGTCAATCCTCTAAAATATGAACAAGGATAAATGCCACTGGGTGTTAATACAGTTCTATAATAACATGCTTCACATATTGTGTACTTTTTTTCTTGATTCATTTGGGAATAGTTGATTGATGAAGGATAAATAATAGAAAATGTATCATCACACAATTCATTTTTAATTTTATTAATTTGTTTTTTTTATTTCTTCTTTTATTTTATCATCAATCTGAGTAATTTCTTTATCTTTAAAATTAAGTTCAGGCTTTACCTCTATATATTTTACATTTAATTCTTTTACATATTTTGCACAATTATATATTTCTTTATAATTGTTTGGAAGAATTAAAAAGCTAATTCCAACAGTTTTATATTTAGCAATTTTCTTTACAGAATCCGTTATAGATTTAAATACATTTAAACCACATCCATGAACGACTGAATGTGTATGTGCGTTTGAAGAATCCAAACTAATTCTAATCCAATCAAAAGGTGCATTTATAATATCATCACAATATTTATGTAAGTTACTCCCATTTGATATTAATGCTATTCTGTACTGAAGTAATGATAGTAACTTGATCAAATCTTTAAAATGAGTATATGTAGTAGGTTCTCCTCCACCTGTTAACTCAACACAACTACATCCTTGCATTTTCAAATCAACTAATAGTTGTTTTAAAATTCCCCAATCTATTTCAAGATTATCTTTATTTACTGTTTCTTGGTCAACACAATGGTTACAACGAAAATTGCATTTTTTAGAAACATCTAAAGTTAATATAGGACTAACTTGAGATTCAAAATTTCCTTCCACAATTTTCTTGGTAAATTCCCAATTTGTTTTTGAAAACATTTTTTGCTCATGATTTAGTCTATCATCCATATTCATCACCTACTTTCTAAGAACCTGAACCATTATATCTTTTCAGTCCTCTTCGCCATAAAAAGGCTCCTATCACACCATAAATCATGTCGACTAAAGCAATCATAATGACATACACCCAATGCACATTCACTTTATTTAACAGAATTAAAGATGGATAATAATTTACCAAACCATACGGTAATAGTACCGTAACAATAAACTTAAATGCTTTATTAAATATACTTATTGGATAGTGTTGTACACTTTCCTGTATTTCATTTGTACTATATAAAATAGATTTTGATTTCATGGTCCAAAAAGATATACAGCTCACTGAAAAAAGAATTGCGGTAAATACATACACTCCATTTATAATTGAGACTATAAATCCAAGCATAAAACCAACTGTAATTTGGATATGTAACATTTTTGCCGCAAATAAAGCTCCAATCATTCCCGTTGTGAAATCACATAAATCTGTAATACTAATCTTTTCAGATGCTAATTGTAAAAGAGGGCTCACCGGTCTTAATAGGAATCGGTCAAATGTTCCATTCACAATATGATTCTCTAAATCACTAATATGTCTAAAAAAAGTATTATGAAATCCTAAACAAGATAAGAATAAACAATAATTAAAAACTATCTGCCAAAAAGTCCATTCATTTAGTGTATGAAAGTTTTTCAACATGACCCAGATCAAGAGAATAGAAGAACCGTTGATCATGATAAGTCCGAAGAATCCTGCAATAAAACTTGAACGATATTCAGCAAATCGTTTTAAGCCTGCTTTTATTAGATCAAAATATAGTTGAATACTTTCCATACCCTAACCTCCTTGTACAACGATTTTCTTCGATACGCATTTCCACATAAAGCGTCCAATCAAAGATAATATAAAAATCCAAATCACTTGAAAACAAACGGTTTGACAGAGATTGCCATTTCGAATAAAAAGAAGCAATGGCTCGTAAAATACATATTTAAAAGGTAACCAGTTTATTATTCCCAAAAGAAAATCCGGATAAAACCATAAAGGAACCACTTGTCCTGAACAAAATGCAATCAGAGCATGAAAAATATAGAGATATCCTTCTAGATCAAGACTTAAAAAACAAATTAAAGATAAAATATAATTCATTGAGAACAACAATAAAAAGCCAAGCACGAAAGTAATTAAAGCTCCAATTATATTCACATTTAGCTCTAGTTTAAAAAAACAAGTTGATATTAAAAAGGAAGGAATTGTGAAAATGCAAAGATTAACCACCGTTGAAGAAAGAGTTCTCAAAAACAATTGTGTTTTTAATTCCATTGGCTTGAGTAAATCACATATAATTCTTCCATTTTTTATATTTTCTTCCACATAAATATGTGGACCATCCCACCAAGTAAATGCCTGTGATAAAGAAATTGAAAATATACTATAAAGCAGCATTTGATTTAGATCAATATTTCCAAACAAAGAAGCATTCTGCTTATATAATGTCATCCATAACATTGCATAGGCATAGATTCGTATAAACACATTGACTAATGTCATGCAAAAAGCAGATTTATAAGCTGTTAAAGATGAATATTGTTGTTTTAAATAAGCACATAAAACACGATACATATTAACATACCTCTTTAATTACATCTTCTATTTCTAGGTCCTTGATTGAAAAGTCTGCAACCTCTGTATTTTTTAATAAGCAACTCACAATATCTGTAACCGAATAAAGTTTGTAATTGTATTGAATCAGCATAGTTTTATCATCTAAATTCTGTATACGAAGATCTTGAAAGTCTTTTAAAAACTTTAATTCATCAATAGAATACGTCTTATTAAATACAACTTTTAAATTCCGATACCGTATATATTTTTCCTTTACACTCTCTAAATCCCCATCATATAACATTCGCCCATGATTGATTAAAATTACTCGATTACATAATTTTTCCACATCCTGCATATCATGTGTTGTCAAAAATACAGTTACCTTCTTTGTTCTATTTAACTCCAAAATAAATTCTCTTAACCTATCCTTTGTTGCCACATCCAAACCAATAGTTGGTTCATCTAAAAACAATATGGATGGATCATGTATCAATGCTGCAATTAAATCACACTTCATTCTTTGGCCCAAACTCATCTGTCTTACTGGCAAATTCAAAAATTCTTTTACCTGCAGCATATCAGAATATTTTTCTACTCTATCTTTAAAATCACAATCTGGAACTTTATAAATCTCTTTTAACAGTTCTAAACTTTCTATAGCTGGAATATCCCACCAAAGCTGACTCTTCTGACCAAAAACAACCCCAATATGTTTAGAGTTTTCCTTTCTGTACTTTAAAGGATTTTTTCCAAACACTTTAATCATTCCACTATTTGGCATCAAGATTCCTGTTAACATTTTTATTGTGGTACTTTTTCCGGCACCATTTGGTCCAATATAGCCAACAATATCACCTTTACGTATACAAAAACTCATATCATCCACAGCTATAAAATCTTTAAAGTCAGGATAAATAATATTTTTAATCATATTTTTTAACCCACTCTTTTTCTGATATGTGCGATATATTTTCCGTACATTCGTAATTTCTATAATGTTTTCCATCAATCATCACCTTTCCATATTATATAAACAACTATTCTAAATTCAACATTCGTATGTTTACTAACTATATGATTGCTACACTTTATATGTGTATCAATACCTATTATAAATGTGTGCTGATCCAATCAATGAGTATATAAATGGTTTTAAAATACTAAAATTATAATATGAAGAATAATGTTAAAAAATTACGTTTAGAAAATAGAATAAAACAAGAAATCCATATCACTTTATGTTACTATTAATCCACTGATAATCCACTGAGATAATATGAAGTGACCTCCTATTGTCAATACGTGGATTACGACTCATAATTGAATTGATTAAAAACACTTATGGTGTCGATGCCATAACACAATAGGAGGTCACTATGAAAAGTA
>NZ_JACRWH010000053.1:0-15157 GCF_014306155.1 Holdemanella hominis
TGTTTCTTTTTATTTGCCATTTTCTTTTGCCTTCCTTTGTCTTTGAATCATCCTCTTTCTATTGTACCACTGGTGTAAATTTTCTCTTTTTGACTAGTCCTATTTATATGCTAACATCATTGTTTATTTTCATCCGTTTTAACTGTCTTGATGATCTTTTTGAAATCTTCATCCTTAGAGATTTCGTATTCTTCATTAGCATCATCACCAACGATCATTAACTGACCAGATGCAAGGGTAGTGACAAAAGATTTAGCTGTCTTATCATAGACTTCAAAAATGGCTCCATTTAAGAAATGATCATGATGATCTTTATCCACCTTGTTGACATCTAGTTCAATACGACGTTTTTCATTGTGCAATTCCATAGGAACGATAACAGTTGATTTTGTTGTATCTTCATCATAGTTGAATGTGAAATCATGTTTTTCTTCATCTAATTTAAAGCCTACATTTGTTTCAAGTTCTTTAACGTAATAATCACCTGTAGGAAGATCTAAATGTTCAACATTTTTACCATCTTTATCAATCGTTAATGTGCCAACTAGTCCATCAGCAGGAATGATGACTTTATCATCTACAGTAATATCCTTTTTAGAATAAACACCAAAGACAACATCTTTGTAGGCTTCTTTATCTTCATCTTCAAATGTCTTAGTGATCTGTAAATCCAACTTTTGTCTTTCGTTGACATAAGACTGTTTGATTTCGACTACATCGATCATCTGACCCGCATATTCAATATCAAAGTTATAGCTATTTTCATCTAATACATATCCAGTCTGTGTTGTGGTTTCTTTAATAGAATATTTACCTAACTGAAGCAATGATGAAGTTGTAACACCATCACCTGTAGTAAATGTATCTACAACATCTCCTTTGTGGAACCATACTGTTCCTTCTGGAGTAACGATATCTTCACGTGCTATGATTTCATACGTAACACCAGATAGATATTTTTCTTTATAGACTGGTGAATAAAGTGTTCCATAATCTGTTTCAAATTCTTTTGCTCCTGACAACATCTCACCTGTCTTTTCCACATAAACCAGTCCTTTTTGGGTCTTGTTATCAAAGTTCATAAAAATTTCTGTACTAGAACCATCCACATTAATTGGAATCTCTGTATCTTTTAATACATAGCCATGAGGTGCTTTGATCTCCACTAATTTATATTCACCATACTTTAATGGAGAAGGTAAATGTACAGAACCATCTTCATCCGTTTTAAATATATCTGTAGTTTCTTTTTTAGGATACGTTACTTCCTGTGTTACATAATTACCATCTGCATCTTTGATTTTGAATTCTACTCCGGCTGCCGGAATACGTTTTCCAGTTTCACTGTCCGTTTTGTAGATAGTTAATTCTGCTTTGATTGTATCATTATAGATGTTATAGAAATATGTCTTCTCATTTTGATCAATCTTTACTTCAAAAGGATCCAAAGTATCATATCCTTTTGTTGCGTGTTCTTTAACGATATAGGTTCCATATGGAAGATACTCACTAATAGCTCGACCATCTTCATCCGTAGTCAATGTTGATACGACTTTACCTGTCGATTTTAAAATAATATCAAATTTAAATCCTTCACCAGGCTTTTGAACATTGCTTTGGAATAATCCATATTTCTCTTTGTCAATCGTTTTTGCAATTTCAATACGACCCTTAACTACTTGGTCTTTAACTGTTGTATAGAATGTACTAGGTGTGTTATCACCTGAATATTTAAGTTCTACTGTATTACAAGAACTGTTAGTTAAATATCCTTCAGGAGAAGTAACCTCACACACATTTAAAGTTGTTCCAACTGGATATTTTTTAGATTTAACTTTTGAACCATTTGTCGTAATTGTTTCAAGTACATTTCCACTTGTATCTTTAATCGCAAATGTAGCTCCATTGAATGTAGCATCTCCTTGAGTCTTAGTACCTGTTTGAGAATCCTGTTTTTCAACTTCAATATCTGCATACATCAAATCAAAGTTTAATTTGAAGTTTGGAGAAGGATCTCGCCTCGATGCTAAATAAATGACTCTTTGATAGCCAGCTGATCCATAAATGACATTCACATCACGTGCACTAAAATTACGTGAAAAAGTAATACTCTTATCATAATTTTCAGATGTGATAGCTACTGTTAGATTGTTTCCATTTACAGAAGCACGAATCCCATTTGAATTTGTGATTGAGTAATTTGATAAAGTCCCTTTTGTGTCCGTCAAAGTGACAGGTGTATTCAATCCCATCTTGATTGTTTGATTATTGAATGACGGTCTGCCTTGAGGCTGAGCACGTAAATTGTTGATGACTGCTACCTCATTTGAAATATCATACACTGTAGTTCCATCTGTATAGTAAGGCTGATACCAAGTTCCAGTCACTGCCTGCCAAATCATAACCTGAGTTGCGACATAGTATTTTTCTGTTTGATGTCCAGAATAACCATATCCATAATAATTGATTTCCCAGATATTCTGACGCGTTTGTTCAGATAATTCATCCCATTTTGCGGTATCTTCATGATAATCCAAGCCTTCTGTAAAAAGCTGCATAGGCTCAATACAGAATACTGTCTTATCCCCAACATACAATTGCTGTACATAATCAAATCCATACTGATTGGCAATATGGATCATCGCATAAATACTGCCTGTTCCTGTTGTATCCGTTAATGAGATTCCATCAGATTGAGGCATCAAATCAGGAAATACATCTTCTGCATTTCCAAGTTCTACAATCGTATCTAAATCATTTTCATCTGTAGTCGTTTCTTCAGCATGTACCGGTAAAGTATTCATCAACGAATTGAGAATAACTAATGCTGTTAGAAAGAATTTACTACCTTTCTTCAATATGTTTTTCATATTCTTTTTCCTTTCCTTTAGGTTGTTGCAACAAAAAAAGCGAGAATTTTTCCTCGCTAAAATAATGTATTTCATTTAGATTAAGTTTTTTGATATCAAGTGATAAATATCTTTATGATAATAAGATAATATTTCTTCATTTCCATTGTTTAAATGAAATATTATTCATTCAATACTCTCCTTCTAAAATTAAAAGGCGATTACTCGCCTTTTAAGATGTTTAGCAGTTTTCTCTGCACTGAAACAAATTTTAGGTCTTTGTTCCGACCAATGGCATGGGTTTATAGTCTCCATACCGACTCTTCAGTTATAATATATCCTTTTTACTAATAAGATACAAATTAAATGATTTTTTCTCATAGGCCTTTTTTATTGAATCAAACTTCCATTGCTCCAAAGGTTCAATCCGTAATAGGCAATACTATGATTATTTCGATATACAGGCTGCACTGAATAATTTGTTATTTCATCATTTCCAATGTACATCACATCATTCATATAGTATTCACCTGCTGATTCTGCTTCAGACATCGAACCAAACGTTGCATAATAGAAGTTACTATCTAAGATCACATCACAGGAAACATTTTGATTAATACCTCCTGGACATGCATAACTTGGTTGTACTGTTTCTGGTGCAGGTGCTGGTTCAGTAACAGTTTCTTCTTTTGAGGTGGTTTGTTGCACTGAATCATTCGTAGTTGAAGAATTGTTATTACCAGAATCAATTACTTTTGTATCAGATTTCTCACTACTCTTTGAAGTATCATTACTTTGAGTATCTTGTTTTTTTGTGCCAGAAGAAACGCTCTCTTTTTTTGAATCACTTTTATTGGTTGTATTTTCTTCCTTAACCTGAATTTCATTTGTTTTTAATTCCTTTTTGTCAATATTTTCATGTTTACTAACTTTAAATTTCTTCTTTTTAACACTCGTTGTTTCCTTAGAAGACTTTTCCACAGTGGGAACAGAAATATCTTGATCTGATCTAATTGCTGCTCCTGCTCCAATCATCATCACAGTACTAACCACTGAAATAATTAACTTCTTCATTTGATTTACCTCCATTTGTATTTCTTAATAACATCTCTTTATTTAAAAATACTCAATATAAATTTTATTTACCAACATACAAATATTCATTCTATCTATATAACAAACATTTTTTCTTTTTCGGTAGGTAATAAGATTCTTTCGGTAGGTAGGAGGGGTTTTAGGGGAGGTAAAAGTCACACCTCACCACGCAAAGACAAACTGCCCCTCCAACAGTTTGGAACAATCACAAGTACGAACAAAGCAATTTCTACATTCAATTATCGCTCTTGTTCTCGTGATCTTTTCTTTGCCCAGTTTTCCAGCAAGTGGATTATCAAATCCTTTTTCTTGCCTGGTGTGTAATCCTTGGGAAAATATTTATCAATTTCCTTCATTTGAAAAGATAATTTCTCTCTTTGGTTTGGTTTTTCCTCAGAAAGCGTATCTTCAATAAAGTCTGCAGTAAGTTCACCATCATGACTTAATCTCTTGAATTCCTGACATTGAGCTAATGATGGAGTTCTTTGATTTTCAATAATCGCATTCACCAAATCAAATTGTTCCGATTCCGTTAAATATGACAATTCAACAGCTGGATTAAATGCAATTTTTATCTCATTCTCATTTCGTCCATCCACCATTTCCTGCAATGGTTCAATAAGATAGGTTAAACGTATAAAACGTCTAATTTGATTCATGCTAACACCTATCTGTTCACCTAATTTTGCTGCACTCTCTGACTTCCAACCAACTTGGTTGGAAGTAGTTTTATCATATTCAACATGAACATCATCAACATTAATATCTACTTTTTTACCTTGATGTTTCATAGCTTCTAAGCGCATTTTATAGGCATAACCTCTTTCGCTAGGATAAATGTTTTCACGCTGAATATTTGAATCTACCATCAGAATTGTTGCATGATCATCATCCAAATCTCGTATGATAACATTCATTTCGGTTTTTCCTAGCTGTGACATGGCAAATTTACGCCTGTGACCAGAAATCATTTCATAAGTTCCATCTGGTTTAGGCCGTACAAGTGCAGGCATCAGCATATCGTTTTCTTTGATTGAATCAATCAGCTTCGCCATATCCTCATCCATAGTTACATGAAATGGGTGACCTTCAAAATCTTTAATTTTGTTTATAGGGATTGTCATTACCTTTTCGGTATTGGCTTCCTGTCTTTCTTCTTCTGTAGAAAATAAGGAGTCATAGCTTGGCAATCCTAAGTCTAATTTTGGCAAGTTTGCCACCTCCTTTTAAAATAAAGTGAGTTGTATATTCTTTTTTAATACATGATGATTCCATTCTTCAATCGCTTGATCTGATGTTGGCTCAGTTTTCGTTCTTTTAGAGCATAACGTACAGATAACATACTGGCCATAATATCCATTGATTCTTTTACTGTTCCAATCAATTACTACATGGGCAGTTGAATGACAAAACGGACATCGTTTGATTCTAGGCATCCAGCAATCTAAAAGATTCTACAACCACATTTGTGGAATAATTCTTTTTACCATTTTTCTCATATGAGTTTGTTCGGATATTTCCTTCAATGTGATAAGCTGTATCCTTTTCTCCTTTTCTACAGATGGCATTCGCTATTTCTCCAAATGCGATACAGTTAATATAATCTGAATACGAATTAATTCCATCTCTTGTACAAATTAAGCAAAACTTCACAAAAGAATTGCCCTTATCATTTTTAGTAACTTCAATATCTCTTGAGAGTTTTCCATTCAATAAAACATAATTGTTTGTCATTTACATTTTTCTCCTATCTATTTAATTCTTCTTTGTGCTTTACTTTTTGATTGTTGATTAATTCCTTTGTAAGATTTGCATAAGCTAAAGCTACTTTAGAGTCTTTGGCATACGCATAGATACTCTTACCGGAAATACTTGCTTCACTCGCTTTCGTTGCTTTTGGAATGATTGTATCAAACACACGAATATTCTTTCCGAAACTTTCTCGAATCGTTTCAATCGTACTCTTTGTTAGATTCGTATTTAGATCCGCAAGCGTCATTACAATACCGGTGATTTTTAGATTACTATTAATCTTACGTTGAACTTTTCCTACCGTCTGTAATAACTTAGTCATTCCTTTTGCAGGAAGATACTGCGTCTGTACTGGTATCAGTACTTCATCAGCTGCTGATAAAGCATTAACCGTCAACATACCTAATGATGGTGGACAATCAATAAAGATGTAATCATATTGATTTCTCAATGGCTCAATACAATTACTTAAAGTCTGTTCTCTGTTGATCACACTTACTAAACGCATTTCAAAATCAGCTAATTCAATATTTGCCGGAATTAAATCCACATGTTCTTCATGATGTAAGATTAACGATTCATAATTAATATCATTGTCATTGATATAATCATCAAGCATAGATGAAACAGAGTGTTCCAATGAATCATTGTTTTTCCATCCAAGACAACTTGTAAGATCACCCTGAGGATCAAAATCCACAATCAATACATTGCATCCATTGCGAGCCAAACCAATGGCCACATTCTCTGTAGTTGTAGTTTTGCCGACACCACCTTTTTGATTTGTGACTGCGATTACTTTACATTTTGGCATAATAAAAACTCCTTTCTCATATACCAGGATTTCCTGGCTATGTAAAAGGAGTTTGCTCATATTGTCTTGTTTTATGCTTCTATACGCTTATGTTTGGCCACTCATCAAGTGTTCTTAAAAGATGCACATTAGCTGAGAGCCTATTTTTATTAGCTGGAAGCAGTCAAAATATTTGAATCAAGCTAATTTCTATTGTCTGAGAAAGCAGTAAAAATCATCCAATTTCTGATAAGAAAAAAGCGACAAAATCAACAGACTCTATCGCTTAGTTACATGGATTACAAAGTATTGAAAACCCTTTGTTTAATAAATAAATGGTGCCCCCGAAAGGAGTCGAACCTTCGACCTGCGGTTTAGGAAACCGACGCTCTATCCACTGAGCTACGGAGGCATATTTTCTATTCAATTTTTACAGTTCTAGCCAATCATTTTTAACTCTTAGGAGGCGAATGCTCTATCCAACTGAGCTACTGGGACATATCATGATTTTAACACAATTCTGTAAAATCAACGATTGTTTTTACATGGTTTTTTTCAAACACCTTTTGATTGTTTGGATTTACTAAACCAATACACTCAATATTTAATGATCGAGCTGTATTGATCGCATACATCGAATCCTCAAATACAATCGCACTTTCTGCAGTTGTATTTAAATCTTTCAATACATACTCATAGATATCCACTTCTCTTTTTGACATCTTCAATTCATATGCTGAATATACATTCTCCATATATTCCAACATACCAAGTCGATCTAATACTTTTTCAGATAATGCCCTTGTGTTTGATGTTAATACAGCCATCTTTTTATTTTCTGAAGCACACTTCTTTATATAATCCAAAGCACCCTTCTTTGCCTCAATATGATACGCATATTGATTCAAGATATCTTCATTTACTTCATTGAACATCCAAGCCTCATCTTGTTTAGTATGAAATCTTTCTTTAATGTATGTTAAAACTTCCGAAAATTTCATCGTAAAAAAGATTTGACGAGCCTCTTCCATACTCATATACAAATCCATCTTTTTAAATAAACGAATGATGGCATCTTCCCATACGTGCATCGATTCAATTAATGTATCATCTAAATCAAAAAGTATTGTTTCCATATTTCACCTAAATGGTGCGCCTGACAGGTCTCGAACCTGCAACCGCCAGAATCGGAATCTGATACTCTATCCAGTTGAGCTACAGGCGCACTACTTGATAATTATAGCCTAAATTAGTTTCATAATCCATTAAAATGTGGTATAAAAGTTAAGGTATATTTTAGGAGGAGAATATTTTTCATGGCAAAACGAATTATTCAAGTTGAAGAAAAAGTACCCGCAAATCTGCTGATACCATTAAGTATTCAACACATGTTCGCAATGTTTGGAGCCAGTGTATTAGTACCATTCTTATTCGGTATTAACCCAGCTATCGTACTATTCATGAATGGTATCGGAACATTGTTGTTTATTTTTATCACAAAAGGAAAAGCACCAGCCTATTTAGGAAGTAGCTTTGCCTTCATTGCTCCCGCAAATATCATTATCGCAAAATTTGGATATCCATACGCATGTGGTGGATTTGTTGTGGTTGGTTTTTGCGGATGTTTATTGGCAATGATCATCAAGAAATTTGGAACTAAATGGATTGATATCGTACTACCATCTGCCGCGATGGGACCCGTTGTTGCATTAATTGGTCTAGAATTATCTTCATCTGCTGCAAATACAGCTGGAATTCTAGGAGATAACATTGACCCTAAAAACGTGATTGTTTTTGCGGTTACACTTGGTATGGCCGTAATTGGAAGTGTATGCTTCAAAAAATTCTTAAGCGTCATTCCAATCTTAATTGCCGTAGTTACAGGATATTTAACTGCTGTTGCCGTAGGCATTGTAGACTTTACTCCTGTATTAGAAGCAAGCTTTATTTCAATTCCAAACTTCCAAGCACCAAAATTCAGTATGGATGCCATTCTAATGATGCTTCCCGTATTATTAGTTATCGCATCAGAACACATTGGTCACCAAATCGTTACAGGTGAAGTTGTAGGAAGAAACTTAATCAAAGATCCAGGACTACATCGCTCTTTATTTGCAGATAACTTCTCAACAATGATTTCAGGTTTAATTGGATCTGTTCCAACTACAACTTACGGAGAAAACATTGGAGTTATGGCGATTACTGGCGTATACAGCGTACAAGTTATTGCTGGAGCTGCCATCCTATCCATCATCTGTTCATTCATTGGTCCATTATCTGCATTGATTCAAACAATTCCAAATCCAGTTATCGGTGGAATCAGTTTCTTACTATACGGTATGATTGGTACAAGTGGATTAAGAATTCTAGTCGATCAAAAAGTAGATTATGGAAAAAGTGTAAACATGATTTTAACATCCGTTGTGTTCGTTGTTGGACTTAGCGGAGTAACAATTCACTTAGGAAATATTTCCTTATCAGGAATGGTACTTGCTTGTATCACAGGAATGATCATGTCTTTACTATTCTATATCTTTGAAAAATTCCATTTATTAAATGAAGAAGCATAAACTAAAAATTGTCATCATTCACGATGACAATTTTTTTAGTGCTTTGCATCATAATAAATCGATGCTTTTACTTTTTCTGTGTGTTCTTTACCACAAAGCTTTTCTAGAATCGCAAACGCAAACTCAATACTTGCTGCTGCACTTACACCCGTAATGATGTTTCCGTCTGTAACGGCATATTCATATTGATATTCACCACCAAAATCTTCATCCATATCTTTAAAACAAGTATATTTCTTACCTTTTAAGATACCCTCATGACCTAAGATTGTTGGAGAAGCACAAATAGCTGCCAATACTTTATTTTCGGCAAACTCATGAGCTAATTTTAATACTTCTTCATTCTTTTCTAGCTTTTGATAATGTGGACCACCAGGTAAAACTAAACAATCCACATCACTAAAGTCATATTTGTTCATTGGAAACACACTCGAATAGGTTACGCCAAAACGACCTGTAACCTGTTCCTCATTGTTGACACCAATCATATCCACATCAAGTCCACCACGTCTAAGTAAGGCAATTGGACCCATAGCTTCTAATTCTTCAAATCCATTTTCTAACAAAACTGCAACTTTCACGTTCATCACCTCTTAAAATAATTATACAACAGAGTATAATAATTGTGAAAGGTTGTGATTATATGAAAGAAACAAAAACAGAAGCTATCTCATCGGCAATTCTATGCATTTTATCTGGCTTAGTCTTATGCATATTTAACGTCTCCATATTAACAACAATTACGCGAGTTATTGGATGTATCTTTTTAGTCATTGCGATTCTATTTCTATATACATATTTCAAGAAAAGAAATAGTACAACACTAACAACTCTTGTATTAGGCATATTCTTATTGTCTGTAGGCCTATATATGAGTTTTGAACCAAAAAAATTCATTAGTATTTTACCTATGCTTGTAGGAATTCTATTGATTATTAATTCCCTATCTCATTTTCAAAAAGTATTACTCTTAAAAGATAATGGTTTTGAACAATGGAAAGTCAATCTTGCCGGAGCTATCTTTATCTTAGTTGTCGGAATTGTATTACTTATGAAACCCATTCAATCCTTAGACTTTATTTTCTCTTTAACTGGATTCTTCCTTGTACTAAATGGAATTCTTATCTTTTTAGATCAATATTTCATCCAAAAAACGAATTTATAAATCGAAGCACACCCTGCTCATTATTTGTATAGTCGCTAATATATTTAGCGGCTTTTTTTGCCTGTGCACTCCCATTTCTCATCGCAACTCCATATCCACAAGAGGCTAGTAAATTCACATCATTTCCGTTGTCTCCAAAAGCCATTACACAATCTATAGAGGTGTTTTTCTTCCCACAAATGAATTGAATAGCTTCAAGCTTCCCAACATCCTTCTTGCATAATTCAGTTCCGAGTCTTCCAACATCATAAAACCGATATTCTGAATGCTGTTTTAAGATTGATTTTTTTAATTTCAAGATTGGAAGTCCCGCAAAACACACCTTATCATATAAAGGTACCTCTAAAGATATACTCTTCTCAAATTCAGTCTCTCTTAATGCTTTTATATAATGCTCATCAAAGGGAATTGCTGAAGCAAGCTTTTTTAATCCATTCATAAATGATATATCAAACATCGAATAACGACCATTTTGCCAAACATAACTAATCATATGATGTTTCTTTGCTTCTTCTACCAATTCTTTTACTTCGTCTTTTGAGAGTCGCGTAAAGCACTTTATTTTCCCATCTAAAAAATCATGTATTTCTAAACCGTTCGAACTTGCTACAAAACCATTGTATTCTCTTAGTTTTAGTTTTTCGATAACTTCATCCAACTCTTCATAAAACCTTCCAGTCACAATCCCAACTACAATACCTTTTTGTTCAAGTTCAATTATTTTATAAACTGTATCTTTATCAATATGTTTATGTGAATCATATAGTGTTCCGTCTAAATCAAAAACGACAATTTTAACCATTTTTTACCTCTTTGCTAGAAAACCTACTAAATATATATTATTATAATAAAAAGAAAAGGGGAATAAAAATGAAAATATCTACAAAAGGTCGCTATGCCCTTCGCCTACTTATAGATTTAGCTCAACATAATGATTCAGGCTTTATAACACTAAAGGATATTGCCGACAGACAAAACATCTCTAAAAAATATTTAGAACAAATCGTTCCAATTCTTACAAAAAGTGGAATAGTTCAATCCAACCGTGGTTTTCAAGGGGGATATAAGCTCGCAAAAAATCCAGACCAAATCCTTGTATATGACGTATTAGTCGCAACGGAAGGCAATTTGTCTTGTGTTGCCTGCTTAGACACTGAAGTAAATGTATGTCCAAGAAAAGAAGATTGTACTACACTTTATATTTATGAAGGATTAAATCAAGTGATTGAAACCTATTTAAAAGGAATATCACTACAAGACATTTTAAATCGTGAACAAAGCTTTGATTATGTAATCTAAGCTTTTCTTTTACTTTTTATAAAGAAAAGCTTAAAATAATGATTATAAAAGCGGAGGGTAAAAAATTATGAAAACAGAAACTAAATGTTTACATGCCGGTTATGAACCCAAAAACGGCGAGCCTAGAGAAGTACCAATTTATCAAAGTACTACTTTTAAATATGATTCAAGTCTTCAAATGGGAAGATTATTCGATTTAGAAGACAGTGGATATTTCTATTCACGCCTTCAAAACCCAACAAACGATATTGTCGCAAGTAAGATTGCTGCTTTAGAAGGTGGTATTGCTGCTATGCTAACATCAAGTGGACAAGCTGCCAACTTCTTTGCGGTATTCAACATTTGTGAAGCTGGAGATCATTTAATTGCTTCTAGTGCCATCTATGGTGGAACTTACAACCTATTTGGTGTAACAATGAAGAAAATGGGTATCGACTGTACATTTGTTGACCCAGAAATCAGTGAAGAAGATCTTCAAAAAGAATTCAAACCAAACACAAAATGTGTCTTTGGAGAAACCATCACAAATCCAACTGTACGTATTTTCGATATTGAAAAATTTGCGAAAGTTGCTCATGCGAATGGAGTTCCATTAATCATTGACAACACATTCGCTACACCAATTATGTGTCAACCAATCCAATGGGGAGCTGATATTGTTACTCACTCTACCACAAAATATATGGATGGACATGCATCTTGTGTAGGTGGAGCTATTGTAGATAGTGGTAACTTCAACTGGCTAGAACACGCCGATAAATATCCAGGACTAACTACACCCGATGAATCCTACCATGGTATTGTATATGCTGAAAAATTTGGTAAATTAGCTTATATCACAAAAGCTACAAGCCAATTGATGCGTGATTTAGGATCAATCCAAGCACCTCAAAACGCATATTACTTAAATCTAGGATTAGAATCATTAGCCGTTCGTATGAAGGCACATTGTGCAAATGCACTAGCTGTAGCTAAATACTTAGAAGCCAATGAAGATGTTGCATGGGTAAAATATGCAGATCTTGAAAGTGACCCTCATCATGAATTAGCTAAAAAATATTGTCCAAACGGAACTTGTGGTGTATTGTCATTTGGATTAAAAGCAGATCGTAATCAAACTGAAAAATTCATGGACAGCTTAAAACTTGCTTCTATTGTAACCCATGTTGCAGACGCCAAAACTTGTCTATTACACCCAGCAAGTCATACACACCGTCAAATGAGTGAAGAACAATTAAAAGAAGCCGGTGTTGCTCCAGATTTAATTCGTTTCTCTGTAGGTCTTGAAGCTGCACAAGATATTATCAACGATTTACAACAAGCACTAGACGCAATGAAAGCATAGTCTTTTACAGAATGGAAAATTTCCATTCTGTTTTTTTTCGCGTATAATAAAGTGTATACAAATAAAGGAGTTGTTCATATATGCCAATCAACATACCCGATGCATTGCCCGCAAAAGACATATTAGAAAGTGAAAAAATCTTTGCGATTGAAGATAAAAGTGCACATAGACAAAGAATTCGACCATTAAAGATCGTGATTTTAAATCTAATGCCCAAAAAAATAGAAACGGAAACACAAATCTTACGATTAATTTCAAAAAGTGCACTTCAAGTTGATATTGATTTTATGATGGTCAAAAACCATGTTTCTAAAAATACAAGCCAAGATCATTTAGTCAAATTCTACACATACTTTGAAAAATTAAAAAATAATTATTACGATGGAATGATCATTACAGGAGCTCCAGTAGAACATCTTGAATACGAAGATGTTGATTACTGGAATGAACTTGAAGAAATCATGGAATGGTCTAAGACTCACGTCTATTCTACACTACATATTTGTTGGGGAGCCCAAGCCGGACTGTATTATCATTATGGAGTTCAAAAGCATATCTTGCCAGAAAAAGTATTCGGCATCTTCCCAGAACAATTAGTCGATGAATATGACTTTTTAACCAATGGCTTTGATGAAATCCACTATACGCCACATTCAAGACATACGGCTATTGATGAAGAAGCAGTTAAAAAAGTAAAATGCTTATCCATACTATCTAAAAATGATGAAATTGGTTCAAACATCATTGTCACAAAAGACTATCGTCAAATATTTATTTTAGGTCATTTAGAATATGGAAAAGAAACATTAAAAGATGAATATTTTAGAGATTTAAAAGCCAATAAACCCATCCATATTCCATTCAATTATTTTCCCGATGATGATCCAGAAAAAGAACCTATCTTAAAATGGAGAAGCCATGCCAATCTTCTATATCGAAACTGGCTAAACTATGTATATCAATTAACACCATTTGAAATTGAAGAAATTGGAAAAATAAAAGAACCCATTGGTACGGGTTCTAGAGAAGATCATGGCTATGCCAAGACATTTACGAAGTAATTTTTTACTTCGTATTTTTTTATTATTCCGCAAACATTGGAGTAGATAAATAACGCTCACCTGTATCTGGTAATAATACGACGATTGTTTTCCCTTTGTTTTCAGGGCGTTTTGCGATTTGAATAGCGGCATATGTAGCAGCACCACTTGAAATACCCACTAGCATACCTTCATTATGTGCAATTAAACGACCTGTTTCATAAGCCTGTTCATTTGTGACTGTAAAGACTTCATCATATACACTTGTATCCAAAGTATTCGGAACAAAACCAGCACCAATACCTTGAATACCATGAGGACCTGCATGACCTTGGGATAATACTGGACTTGTTTTAGGTTCAACCGCAACCACTTTCACATTTGGATTTTGATTCTTCAAATATTTACCTGTACCACTTACAGTACCACCCGTTCCAACACCGGCAACAAAAATATCAACTTTCCCCTCTGTATCCTTCCAAATTTCTGGACCAGTCGATTCATAATGTGCCTGTGGGTTTGATGGATTCTCAAATTGACTTGGAATAAAACTGTTTGGTGTAGCAGCTGCCAATTCCTGTGCTTTTGCGATAGCCCCCTTCATACCTGCTTTGCCATCTGTTAAAACAACTTTTGCACCATACGCCTTCAATAAGTTACGACGCTCTACACTCATTGTTTCAGGCATTGTCATAATAGCCTTATATCCCTTAGCTGCTGCAACAGATGCAATACCAATACCAGTATTTCCACTTGTTGGCTCAATCAATGTAGCACCTGGCTTGATCAACCCTTTTTTCTCAGCATCCTCAATCATTTTCTTTGCGATACGATCCTTTACACTACCTGCTGGATTAAAGAATTCTACTTTCGCAACAACACTAGCCTCTAAACCTTCTTTTTCTTCAATATGTGTTAATTCTACTAATGGTGTATTTCCAATTAAATCTGAAATTGCTTTATATACTGTCATTTTCTTTTCCTCCTATTAAATAAATTCAATATTATTCATTTAAAGAGCTACAACATCGTTTCATAATTAGTACCTCCGCTTACTATTCCTAGTAACTTTATAGGCATTATAGGAGTTTGCTTTTCCAAAGTCAATAAAAAAGTGATAGAAATTTATCGGATATTTAAATTCTTGTAGGGTCGAACATAGTCCTTAAATTTTTATAGGGTCGTTTTATAAGTAGTAAAAAAATTCTATAAAATATCGTAGGGTCGTGTTCGTCCCATTTTTTTATAT
>NZ_JACRWH010000054.1:0-14878 GCF_014306155.1 Holdemanella hominis
ACAAGCGATGTTGCTGCAAACGATTTTAATAGAACGGTTAAAAATATTTAAAATCTTATCTGGAATCATAGGTGAAAATCCTCCTCTATAATTCCTTCGGATTATGTTTAAAATTTCGGTTTTTGGCTTGTCAAGTGTTTTTTACACTTCTTGCACAAAAAAAGAGCCCTACCCATTTATAGGTAAGACTCATAAATTTAAGAATTTGCTTAACTTAATGACATTGGACTAATTCTCTGGGATTTCTTTTACAATAATAGGCAATTCAACTGTGATTTTAGTTCCCACATCTTCCTTTGAAGTTAAATGGATTTTGCCTTGATAATAATAGACAACATGTTTTACAATCGACAAACCTAAACCTGTACCTGGTATTGTTTTTGAGCGTTCTTTATCTACCCGATAAAATCTTTGAAATATTCGACTCTGATCTTCTTGCGCAATTCCCACACCTGTATCTTCCACACTAAAATACATATTTTTTTGATTTTTCTTTAGAACAACATCTATTCGTCCGTTTTGTTTATTGTACTTAATTGCGTTCGAAATTAAATTATAGAAGATACCTTTAATATGATCTAAACTCGCAAAAACTGTAAACTCTGTCGCATTCACATAAACATTTAAATGCATCGCTTCAATTTGTGGCTTTAAAGTCTCGACAACAGAATCCAACAATTTCTTTACTTGAATATGCGAATATGTGACTTGCATCTCTTCTGTTTCTAATTTTGAAATCGTTAAAATATCATTGATCAATTGCGTCATATGGTCACTCTCTTTTAAAACACAATCTAAACATGTATCGATTTGAGCACTATCCTGAATTGTATGCGAACGAATCAATTCTGTATATCCACGTATAGAAGTGAGTGGTGTTTTTAATTCATGACTCGCATTACTAAAAAATTCCTGGCGAACCTTTTTTTCTTTTTCCAGTCTTTCTAAATATTTTTTATTTTCTTCGGACATATTCGTCAATGCATCTGTGATTCCATAAAGTTCGGGATAATTATATTTATGAAACGATAGCACTTCTTTTGAAATATTTGTTGAATTAATTGTATTTGTGATATCTTTAAAAGGTTCTACAATTTCATTGGCCATTTTTTTAGACAAAACAAATACCACCATAAAAGATACGGCAATACTAAATAAAAATGGTACTAATAATATCGAAATAGATTGGCTCAACCCATCAAATGGCATAGCTAAACGAACAATTGTTTGATTATCTTCCTCATAGTCAGCTATATATAAATAAGAACGTTGCATTGTATCTGAATAACGAATACATGTCCCTGTACCTTGAGCAATAGCTTGTTTTACCTCTTCACGCTGCAGATGTTTTTCACGAATTCTATTTTTATAGTTATCATATAAAACTTTTCCGTTTCGCTTAATAATTGTGATACGAATATCTTCCGATTTAACAGTATCACCCAAACGAGTCGTATTTAAATCATCTATTTCTAAGTTTTTTACCAATTTAACTGTATTCATTAAATATTGTCGATTTTGAGAAATAGATGCTTTATATAAACTCACGTAAAGTAAACCAAAGCCCAAGATAAATGTGATCAAAAAAGTTGTTAAAAACGAATGAACAATCTTCTTATGCATTGTGATCCTCAGCAACAAAACGATATCCAACCTGTCTTACAGATTGAATCCAATGTGCATATTCATTTCCCATCTTCTTACGCAATGAGTTAATATGTACATCCAGTGTTCTGCTTTCTCCAATAAAATCATATCCCCAAATCTGATTGATCAACTCTTCTCGTGATACAGCTCTACCTTCATTTTTAGCTAAATATTTCAACAATTCAAATTCTTTAAATGTCAATTCAATCGGTTCTTCATGAATTGTCACCGTTCTTTTATCTAAATCAATACATAAGCCATTTATTTGAATCAATCGTTCATCCTTTTTACTTCTACGAAGTAATGAACGAATACGAGCAGCAAGCTCTAACACACTAAACGGCTTCGTCAAATAATCATCAGCTCCTAAATCAAGTCCCATGATTTTATCAAGCTCTTTATCTTTTGCACTTAAGATAATAACAGGTAAATCTTTAAGCGTTGCCTTTGAACGAATAAATTTTAATATATCATACCCATTCATGCCTGGTAACATCAAATCTAATATGGCTAAATCTACTTTATTGTTTTGTAGATAATCATATGCATCTTTTCCATTTTCAAAATCAACTAGTTCATAATTAAAACTAGCCAATGTTAATTTTAATAATTGACGAATATTTTCATCGTCTTCAACAATTAAGACTCGTTCCATAAATCAAACCTCTTTTTTTTGTCATTTTATCATGAAAGCAAGTAAAAAAGGAGTAAAGTTTTTTTTACATTACTCCTTAATAATCTAAATTATTTTTTTAAAGATGGGTTCCAGTGTTCATTTGGTTCTAATCCTAAGAAATCACAAACTGTAGCTGCAACATTTGACAATCCTAGATCTTCGCCTTCTTTTAATTCACATTCCGCATTGTATACGATGAATGGAACTGGTGCTAATGTGTGGCTAGTCTTACTTTCATCATCCGCATTACCGTGGTCTGCAGTAACTAATAAAATACCATTTACTTTATTTACAGATTCAATAACACGTGCAAGTTCTAAGTCTACTGATTCAACACCAATGATAGTTGCTGGTAAACTTCCAGTGTGTCCTACCATGTCACCGTTTGGATAGTTTGTACGAATGAAATCATAGTTTCCACTTTCGATTGCTTCACACAATTTATCAGTGATTTCAGCAGCCTTCATCCAAGGTCTTTGTTCAAATGGGACTATATCACTTGGGATTTCAACATAAGTTTCTAAAGACTCATCAAATTTTTCTGAACGGTTACCATTCCAGAAATATGTAACGTGTCCATACTTTTGTGTTTCACTGATTGCATACTCACGAATACCATATTTACACAATTCTTCAGTTAATGTATATTTAATTTTTGGTGGTTCCGTCAAATAGTTCTTTGGAATTTGTAAGTCTGCATCATATTGTAACATACCTGCAAATTTAACATTTGGAACTTTAACACGATCAAATTTATCAAATGAAGCATCTCCATCAAATGCTAAAGAAATTTCTTGAGCACGGTCACCACGGAAGTTGAACAATACAACGCTATCTCCATCATCGATAGTTCCTACAGGTGCACCATCTTTCGCAATAACAAATCCTGGAAGATCTTGGTCAACAACATTTAATTCTTTACGATACGTTTCAATAGCTTCTGTAGTTGAAGCAAATTGTCTTCCTTCACCCATTACGTGAATTTTCCATCCACGCTCAACCATAGACCAGTCAGCTTCATAACGGTCCATTGTGATTTGCATACGTCCACCACCACTAGCGATGCATGCGTGGAAATTGTCATCATTTAATTCTGCCATAAATGATTCAATATCATTTACATATTCTAAAGCTGAAGTTGCAGGAACATCACGTCCATCAAGCAATGCATGAACACGAACTTCCTTAATACCTTCATTTTTAGATTCTTTAATCAAAGCCTTTAAGTGAGAAATATTAGAGTGTACGTTTCCATCACTTAAAAGACCGATGAAATGCATTTTGCTGTCTTTTGCATTTTCAGCTAAATCCTTCCAAGTTTTAGAATTGAAGATTTCTTTAGACTCAATATTTTCGTTAACTAATTTAGCTCCTTGAGAATAAATTTGTCCACAACCTAATGCGTTGTGTCCAACTTCTGAGTTACCCATATCTGAATCTGTAGGAAGTCCTACTGCAAGTCCATGAGCACGAAGTTGTGTATGTGGACATTCTGCCCACAATTTATCAAGTGTTGGTTTGTTGGCTAATGCAACAGCATTGTTCTTCTTATCTTCACGAATACCAATACCGTCCATAACAACCAAAATTACTGGTCTTTTTTCCATTGTATTTTTCCTCCATTAATCGATAATAATATAACACTAACTAGGCCTTTTTTCAATGAACTCGTCTCAACAAATGAATTTTTTCACAAAAAGAAAAAGCCGCTTAACGGCTTTGATAACGAGATAAAAACTGTTGTGTTCTTTCTTGTTGAGGATGCTCGAACAACTGTTCTGGGCTACCCTGTTCTGCAATGACACCTTTATCCATAAAAATAACACGATCACTAACTTCTCTGGCAAACTGCATTTCATGTGTAACGATAACCATAGTCAAACCTTCATCAGCTAACTTTTTCATGACATCCAAAACATCACCAACCATTTCTGGGTCTAATGCACTTGTTGGTTCATCAAATAGTAGCACTTCTGGATCCATACACAAGGCACGCGCAATCGCAACACGTTGCTTTTGTCCACCAGAAAGTTTAGTACTAGGCTTATTCGCAAACTCTTTCATTCCTACTTCATCTAAGAATTTTAAAGCTGTGGCTTTTGCTTCTTCTTTCGATTTCTTTAAGACACGGACCTGACCTAACATGCAGTTTTCTAAAACAGTCAAATTATTAAATAAATTAAAACTTTGGAACACCATTCCAACCTTTGAACGATATTCATTCACATCCATTTGACCACTTAGAATATCCTTACCATGATATAAAACATGGCCTCCATCCATTCTTTCTAATAGGTTTACACATCTCAACATCGTACTTTTACCAGATCCACTCGATCCAATAATCGTAACCACTTCTCCTTTATGAATATCGAAATCTACATCATTTAATACTTTAAGATTTCCAAAATGTTTCTGGAGATGTTGAATTTGAATAATTGTTTCCATAAATATCCTCCTAGCTACAGAAATCTTTCATGCTACTTTCGCTATCCATTCTTTTTTCAAGATAATTCAATAAGAAAGAAGCAAGTGTTGTTAAAATTAAATATAAAACTGCAGAAACCATAAACGTTTCAATATAACGATAGTTACTTCCAGCTACAGATGTTGTCTGGAAGTACAGTTCAGTTACCGTAATAACATTCAACATTGAACTATCCTTAATGTTTACAATCAATTGGTTTCCAATTGAAGGAAATGAATTTTTAATAGCTTGAGGAAATACAACATACATCAAAGTTTGCATCGTTGTCATACCTAAAGACATTGCGGCCTCATTTTGTCCTTTATCCACAGACTGAATTCCAGAACGAATAATTTCAGCCATATAAGCGCCTGTATTGATTGAAATAATAATCAAACCTGCTGTAATCGGAGTCCATCCAATCACAGGTTTTCCTAAATAGTAAATAAACATAGCTTGAACCATCATTGGTGTACCTCTGAACACCCAAATATACAATCCCGTAATGATTCTACCTATTCTTTTTAAAACTTTGATACCCGTTGAATCATATTCATTGATCTCAATCGCACGAATGCCGCCGACTAATAAGCCGACGACAAATCCTGCAAACGTACCAACAAATGCGAACAACAAAGTCATCTCAATTCCATATTGGAAAAGAGGTAAATTATGAACAAATATGTTCCAAGCTTTCGCAAAATCAATACGCATAATTAATCCTCTGTTGGTTGGTGTTCAACTGCATATTTCATCATTTCTTCACGTTCTTCATCCGAAATACTATCTAATGCTTTTTGAACCTTTTTGAAGAATTCAGAATCACGAGAACCTTCCTTTAATGCGATTGAAACAGTTGTATCACAATCAAAACCATGTCCATCTTCGAACTGAATGATAGTTAAGTCTGGGTTAGCTTCTACAACACCTTTGGCAACTGCCATTTCAGCAGTAATCCCATCCACTTCGTGTTGTTGTAAAGCCAATACCATTTCTGGATAAGTAGCCTTTGGTGTTACGTGATTTACACCTTTAATTTGATCAATGACATCATCGTAGTTTGTTGATTTTTGACCAACGACATTTTTACCACTAAATTGTTGAATATCTGTATATCCAGCTTCTTCACCATCTTTACGAACAATCATGATCATTCCCTTTGAATCATAATATGGAGTTGTAAAGTCAGCTCCTTCTTCACGTGTTTTATCTTTAGTCATACCAGCGATAATCGCATCGATTTCATCACCCTCTAAAGCTGGAATCAATCCATCCCATGATGTTTTCTTAATGACTAATTTTTTTCCTAATTTTTTCGCAATCTTTTTTGCAACCTGCACATCATATCCATCCGCATATCCTGATTTTCCTAATTTTACAGAAGTATCTGTTTTTGTAGAAGTTTGCCAGTTAAATGGAGCATATGCACATTCCATTCCTACAACAAATGTGTCCTTATCTTCTGATGTTGTAGCTGTGTTTGATCCACATCCTGTTAGTGCAAAAGCACATACCATGGCAGATGCCATTAATTTTTTAAAGTTCATATTTCTTTTCTCCTTCTCTAATCGGCAAAGAATAGAAAAAAGCTATGCGGGCATACCACATAGCTAAAAAATATCTCATTAACTATAAGATAACGCCTCTTCCTGACGAAGGAGTGTTATAAGTATTCCTTATAACCCCAAGAAATAAAATTGCCATTTTATCTCTTTCGGCATTGGTTACCTTTCAAACACTTCACAGTCTGCCAACTCCATGTTTTACTCTGATGCAATGCTGCCTCTATCTTTACTCGATTCACTTTATAGTGCTTATTATACTCGACATATACATAGTGTCAAGAAAGAATTTGCAAATTTTCATAAAACTGTAAATATTTTCATCATTTCTTTAAGCTTCTTTTAAGTTTTAAAAACTATTCTATAGACAGAAATAAACAGGTATCAACCCAATACATATAACCCTTTCCTAAATAACTTATTCTGTTTATTTCATATATTCCTATTTCTTGGTGAGTCATAATAATAGACTCACCCTTTTTTTTGAACAAGAAAAAAGAATGTACATATGTACACTCTTAATCTAAAGTAGCTGTATCCATTGCTTGTGACCAGTTATGAATTGGACCTGTCTTCATATTCTTAACACGCTTGTTATATAAGTTGAAATTCTGGTTTCCATATAATGCTAAATATGGCAATAAATCATTTTCCTTAATCATAACCTGTTTATAAAGCTCTGTTGATTTTGCTTCATCTGTTGTATACATTGCTTCATCCAATAATGAATCCAATTCACTATCTGATAGTCTTGCATAGTTATTTACATCCCCTGTTTTCAACATAGAATTTAAATCTGTATTAGCTACGCCTGTAAAACTCATCGCAAGACAACTCATTTCCCACTCACCCAATGCACTATCATCACTTGTTTTTGACAATAATGAATTGAATTCTAGAATTGTCTGTTTTAAATCAACACCAATATCTTTGTATGTCTTTTCAATCATAGGAATCAAAGTTTCCAATGAACTAGAACCTTCCGCAATCATGAAACGAATGCTTAATTTTTGACCATCTTTATAACGATAACCATCATCTGCCATTTCCCATCCAGCTTCATCTAAGATTTGATTTGCCTTATCTTCATTAAATTCATAAGTTTCAAGACCATCCAAAGCCTCTTCACCACGAATATAAGTGCCTAAATTGGCGCTTGCTGGATTCGCATATACAGCTGGTACAAAGGCTAGTTTTTCTTTTTTTGCTTCCTTACTTGCTTTTTCCCAAGAGAAGAAACTATCGACAAAGCCTTGACGATCCGTCGCATAAGCTAAGGCTTTACGTACGGCTGGATCGGCTGTAGGACCTTGTGCACAGTTAAAGTAAACATAGCCTTCTGTCGCACGTGGGTATGTATTAAATGTCAAATTGTCATCTAGACTAACTTGTCCAATTTTAGTTGGATCTGCATTCTCAGGTAAATAATCCACATTTCCTTTTTGAAGTTCATTTAACTCAGTTGAAGTACTGCAAACTTTGATAATAACCTTATCAATTGAATATTCTCCTTTTTTAGCTTTAAAGTTCTCGTTTCTTACAAAGCTAGCGCCGGTTGCCTTTGAATATTTATTCAATTTATAAGCCCCACTACCAATCGGATTGGAAGTATCTTTTTCAATCTTTGATATGTGTCCCTTCTTGTACTTATATTGTGTATCCGAGCAAATAGCACGAGTACCAAAAGTAGTTACCGCATCAATTCTTGGCTGTGTCATATGGAAAACAACCGTATAATCATCTGGTGTCTCAATTCCACTTAATTCTGTAGCATCCCCATCATGATATTCCTTATAACCTTCAATATTCTCTACATCACTCGAAAACCTTCCTGTATAGCTAGGATCTGCCAACACTGTAAATGTATATTTTACATCACTAGAAGTAAGCTTAGATCCATCGGAAAACTTAACACCTTTATTCAACTTAAAAGTAACCGTTTTTCCATCATCACTAATTGTAGGAAGCTCCTTAGCCAAAACTGGCTGTAATTCTTCATTTTCATCATACTGAAGCATTGATTGATATATCAAGTTGATCGCATATGCATCGTATGCACTTTCATAATACAGTGGTGAAAATACACCATTCATCTGCGCAGTAATTCCAACGGTCAAAACATTATTCGAATTATCACTTGACGCAGATGAACATCCCACTAAGCTTGCAGCCATCATTGCTGCTAATCCTGACTTCATAATCTTATTGTTCATTCACATCACCCTCTTAATTTAAAAATATGATACATTTCTTTCATTTTCTTTGCAAGCTATTTTCAGTAAAATTTCAATTATTTACAATTGATCAATTCATCAAACTCATCCACAAACTTATCAAACTGGCAAATCGCATCATGAATTGGTTGTGGACTTGTCATATCGACGCCTGCCATTTTTAATAAATCAATTGGAGACTTAGAACATCCACCCTTTAAGAAATTCAAATAATTCTCAATATCTTCTGGATTGCCTTTTAATAGCTTTTGCGAAATGGCCATGGAAGCACAAAAACTTGTCGCATATTGATACAAATAGAAATTCATATATAAGTGTGGGATTTTTGCCCACTCTAAATCAATTGGCTCATCTACAATCACATCTTCACCATAATATAATGTATTTAAATCATGATTGATCTTATTCAATAATTCAGCACTCAACGTATTATTTTTAGCCACTTCCTCATTGATCAACATTTCAAATTCTGCAAGCATAGCCTGGCGGTACATTGTTCCACGATATTGTTCCAATAGATAATTAATCAAATAAGCACGCTCTTTTTTATCCGTAGTTCTTTCCAATAAATAATGCATCAACAAAGCTTCATTACATGTACTTGCGACTTCAGCCACAAAAATCTTATAATCGCTATTAATAAAAGGCTGATGTTTAAAAGACATATAAGAATGCATCGCATGACCCATTTCATGTGCCAAAGTAAATTCACTTCTTAATGTATCTGTATGATTTAATAAGACAAAAGGATGGCATGGCACACCACAAGAATAGGCGCCTGAACGCTTTCCTTCATTTTCATATACGTCGATCCATCGTGAATTTAAACCTTTTTCATAAGCCTCTACATACTCTTGTCCTAATAAAGCTACGGAAGCTAACGCTTCTTTTTTTGCCATTTCAAAGGTAATTTTCTTATCAAATTCCTTAACTAAAGGAACATATAAATCATACATATTTAATTTATCTTTCTTTAAAGCCTTTTTACGAACCTTCATATATTTATGCAAAGGTGCAATATCCTTATGTATCTGCTTAATCAAATTCTTATACACACTTGACGGAACTCCATTTTTATTTGTACTTGCCTCCAATGATGTTGGATATCCTCTTAAATCCGATTCATATTTCAACATCTTACACTGTGAATTCAATAAAGAAGCCATCGTATTTTGAACCTTACCATAAGCTGCATACATATTTTCGAAAGCCGACTTTCTTAATGTCTCATCTGCACTTTCTAAATAATCCACATAACTTCCTGATGTCAATGGTAGAACATTCCCCTTCGCATCTTTAACATCTTCAAACCTTGTATCCACATCATTCAAAATATAGAATGCTCTTTCACTACTAGAAAAAATATCTTGACACCCTGCTAACAATCCTTCTTTTTCCATAGACAAAGTATATGGCTTTAATCGATAAATATCTTGAATAAATCGTCTATATCTCTCTAATCCCGGTTCATTTTCGAAGTATGTTTCTACATCAGACAATTTTAAAAGCTCTACTTCAAAAAAGGCTTGCTGAGAATGAATCTCTGTAATAACTACGTTTGCCTTTCCTTTTAAATCTTGATAAAAAGCATTTGAACCATCTTGATCACTTAATAAAGATGTATAACAATCCAATGTATATAGTTTTTCATTTAATTCTTCATACCCTTTTAAATACGCATATAAACTAGATGCATTTGTTAGATGATCTTTATATTTCAATAATTCTTTTGATTGCGTCTTTGCTTTCTCTAATTCTTTATAAAACACATCTAGATTTGGATAGATATCTTCTATTTTCCATGTATTTTCAATTAATTGTTCATTTCTTTTCATATACACACCTCTTTTTTTACATTTAGTGTAATCTCTTACATTCTAAAAGTCAAAAAAAAGAAAAGAATAAATCTTTTCTCTTAATGCGTTTCTCCAGAAACCACTTTAATATCCGTATCACTCTCTAACATAGCTTCTACAGATAATTCAATGGCTTTAGCAATATCTTTTAAATTCATTCCAGGAGTTCCTGCTGGCTGATTTACTGTTTGTTCAGTGGCAAAAGGCACATGCATAAAGCCACCTTTTAAATCTTTAAATTCTGTATGACAATAATGCAATACAGAATACATTACATCGTTACAAACATAAGTTCCTGCTGTATAACTAACACTTGCAGGAATTCCATTTTCCTTCATTTTTTCAACCATTCTAAACACAGGAAGCATTGTAAAATAAGCTTCTGGGCCATTTTCTACAACACTTGTCTGTAAAGGTTGATTGCCTTCATTATCGGCAATTCTCGCATTTCTAAAGTTAATACCCACCCATTCTGGTGTGACTTGACTTCTTCCTCCTGCTTGACCAATACACAATACAAAATTTGGCTGATTCTCTTGAATCGCTTCATAAACTGCATCTGGCCCTTTTTGAAATACTGTAGGAATTTCTTTCTTAATAATTTTTGCCCCACCAATTTCATCCGGCAATAATTTAACAGCTTCATAAGCTGGATTGATTTTTTCTCCTCCAAAAGGATCAAAACCTGTAATTAATACTTTTTTCATAACATTTCATCTCCTATGACATCATGATCATCATGACGATTTGTACCACTAACATAATTACAGCAACAAGCACTTGTTTTTTAATGACACCATTTTTGTCTTTCATTTCTAAGATTGCAACAGGAACCATATTAAAGTTTACTGCCATTGGCGTACATAGTGTACCACAATATCCACAAGTTAATGCTAAAGATCCAATCACTACTGGATCTGCTCCATATTGAAGGACAAAAGGTGCCCCAATACCAACTGTCATTACGGTAATTGCCGCAAAAGCATTTCCCATGATCACGGTAAATACCGCCATGCCAATCGCATAAACAATAATTCCAATTGTAATGTTGCCTGCAGGAATAATATTCGATACTAATCCAGAAATTACATCTCCAACGCATGCAGCTGTAAATATGGCACCTAAAGCAGAAAGTAACATTGGAAGCATACTTAATGGTCCAACCACATCCATCATTCTACGACAATCTTTTAAGAAGACACTTGGTGTATTTGATTTTGAATAGATACGCAAAATAATCACGGCCACAAAAACACCTACACTCATTCCAACTAGTGGTGAAATCTTAGTAAAGAATGCAGCTAATAGCGTAAATAAACCAATACATACTGCTGGAACAAATACTTTTGAGCCAATCTTCTTGTTGTTTTGTTCCATCTCTTCAAGAGTAGGTTCAGGCTCATTACCAGTGAAACTTTCTTAAAAATTGGAGGTAAAACCAAGATAATCAACAAAATACCATCTACCAATGCTGGCAACCATTTACCTAGCACAAACATCAATCCTAAATCAAACCAGAAAATAAATGAACCAACATTATTTTTGTTTTCTTTATCTTTTAGATTTTTAAAAGCAACATACTTAGAAATCAATCCAATAATACAATACATGACTTCTAAAGGTTTATCTGAAAGTGTAACATCTACACGCGTATAAAATCGAATTGGATTCATTATTTAGTCTCCCTCCTAGATAATTGTTTATCTTTAATATAGTAATAAACAATCGCAACAGCTACGGCAATAATTGCCACTTGAATTTGTACTTTCATTAAATCAACCAATTCAACATTGTAGCCTAAAACAGCTAATGTAGATTGTACTAAAATCATTCCACTTGTTCCTACAAACAAAACTTGTCCGAAGAATCATGCGATATTTTCCATACCACTTGCCATTCCTTTTAAGTTTTCTTCATACTTTTCACTGATCTTTTTATCATTTTTCTTAGCTGCAGCTGTAGCCATAGGTAACACAATAGGACGAACAAATCCGGCAACGCCACCAAAGCTTACATTAAATGCCGCAAAGACTAGACGGAATACACCATAAATCGCAAGAACAACACCGGCTGATGCATTTTTAAATTTCTTCATTAAATTAGATGCTGCTTGTTTTAAACCATTTCTTTCCAAAGTACCCGTAACTACCATAACCATCACAAACACGCACATACTACGGTTAGCGACGAAGCTTGATCCAAGTGTTTCCAAGAAAGTAACTGGATTCATACCTGCAACAAGTGCAGTCACAATAGCGGCAATCATAATAATCAAAATCGAATCCAATTTTAATACAAATCCGATTACGACAATTAGAATACCTAACAGTTTCAATGATTCCATAGTCTTTCATTCTATCTTTCATGTTTCTTACAGATTTTTACATCAGAAATTATATCATGTTCCTCGCGAAAAACAAAAAAATGGATCCAACGATCCATTTACAATACTGATTTATAGACTCTTAATACATTCTTATAGAAGATTTTTTCCACTTCTTCTTGTGTAAGACCCGCCTTATATAAAGCTTCTTCTAATAAATTCATCATAGAAGCATCTTCAATTTCTAAAGGACATGAAATCCCATCAAAATCTGTACCTAATCCAATGACATCAATTCCAGCTAAGTCTTTGATGTATAGAATATGTTTCACCATATCTTCTACACAACTCTTGTGATCAGTGCGATCCGCCAAGAAACTGCCACAGAAATTAAGTCCCATGACACCACCACGTTTTGCCAATTGAAGAATCATATCATCACTCATATTACGGGCTACATTACATACACTTCTTGCGTTAGAATGTGATGCCACAAATGGTTTTGTCGTATATTTCAATACATCATAGAAACCTGCATCATTTAAGTGAGAAACATCAATGATCATGCCTAGTCTTTCCATTTCATTTACATATGAAATACCAAACTCTGTCAATCCTCTTTCTGTATCTACACTACGCTTATAGTTAGGTTGATTCCCATTCATATCTTTCATAGAAAGGTTTGGATAACCAATTCCGTTCTCATAATTCCATGTTAGTGCAATCATTCTCACACCCATGCGATAATAGTTTCTTAACATCGCTAAATCATTAAAGCAAACACCACCATCTTCTAAAGTTAATAAACTTGATATTTTTCCTTCTTTATCATTTTTTTCAATATCACTAAATTTATATACAGGTGCAATATAATCTGCATACTTATCTATTTGTGTACAATATTCATCATACAAACGCATTGTCTGTTGCTCAGGAATAGCTAGTTCTTTTTGATCTGTAAACAACGCAAAATTCTGTAATAAATAATTACCCTTTTTCATTTTTTTTAAATCAATCGACAAATCATTTGAAAACAAACTTGCCTCTTTCCCTTTTAAATCACGACTCAATAATTCTAGAATCGTATCACAATGCATATCGACTACTCTCATATTCTACAACTCCTTTAACCACTCTATACAGCCATCTTCATAACATGAAGGAACAATTTTTTTTGCGACTTTTTTACATGCTTCACAGCCATTTTCAAGAGTAACACCAAGACCAGATGCTTCTAATACAGGCGCATCACTTGAACCATCTCCGATGGAACTGACATCTTTCCAAGAGATTTCAAGATTCTTCAACAAGCGGTTCACACTATTTAACTTTTCACAATCCTTATGAATAATGTCAATCATCGTATCTGTACTATGCACAACTTTTACATTACAATTTAATTCAATAATCGATTTCATTTCATCATAAATTGAATCAATTCGTGATTTTGAATCCGATATAGACACTTTCCACACAGAACCCTTTAAATATTTTTCCATGTGATTCGTTAAAATGTAATCCACATCACAATTATGCATATCCAGTTCAAATCCATGTGTCATTTTATTTGCCACAAAATAATCGGATTGACTATATCCAACGCCTAAATTATGCTTTTGAGCATATTGCCAAATAAATGAAACATCGTTATTTGAGATAACATACTCAAACATCGTCTTTTTCATTTTCACATCAAAACAATGGGCTCCATTACAACTAATGACATATCCACCAAAATCTTGCATCAAAATCTGTTTAGACAATGGATACACACCTTGAAAGCATCGAGCTGAATTTAATATAACTAAGACATTTTTCTTTTCAACCTCAATCAATGCTTCTTTAACAGCTTCATTTACATAGATTCCACTACTCGGATTCGTCAAAGATCCATCTAAATCACATACAATTGTCCTAACCATATAGCACTTCCTTTTACTTGTTTAATAGTAATACGAAACGCGTCAAAAAAAAAGACCCCGAAGGGTCTTAATGGATATTTAAATTCTTGTAGGGTCGAACATAGTCCTTAAATTTTTATAGGGTCGTTTTATAAGTAGTAAAAAAATTCTATAAAATATCGTAGGGTCGTGTTCGTCCCATTTTTTTATAT
>NZ_JACRWH010000055.1:0-14791 GCF_014306155.1 Holdemanella hominis
GCAGAGATTTCACAATATCTCTGCTCCCTAGTTAATAATCCTTTAAACACTCATAGGGTTTTCAACCCTACAATTTTTAAAGCCAACTTTTAGTCAACCCTATCTAATTGCGGATTACCCGAATTTTCTCGTTACAACTTTTATTCATGTCTTAAAGCTTCAATTGGATCAAGATTTGCAGCTTTATAACTTGGTAACAATCCAAAAATAATACCGATTGCCATAGAGAATAATACAGATAGTATCATGGCAGGAATACTAATGGATACAGGTGTACCATTTAGAATAGATATTAATTTAGCTAAGCCAATACCTGTTATTACACCTGCAATACCTCCAATTGAAGTAAGTACTATCGCTTCAGTTAAGAATTGAAATAGGATGGCTTTTTTCTTAGCACCAATGGCTTTTTTAAGACCAATTTCTTTCGTTCTTTCTGTTACTGTTACTAACATGATGTTCATAACACCAATACCACCAACAAGTAAGGAAATACCGGCAATCCAGATTAACATGGCATTTGTGGATTTAGAAAGATTTTGAATATCTTTTGCCTGCTTCAATAAGTCTTGTGCTTTGTATTGAACATTTGAAGAAGAGACATATGTATTTAATACATCGGCTGCTTCTTTTCCAACACTAGTCATATTTGAAGTTGCATCCACCTTCAGTAAAGCACTTTGAGGTTCATCAAACTGATAGAATAATGGCCAAGACTCAATAGGAACATAGACTTTAGAACCAGTAGATTGATTGTATGTATAATATTCATCAATGCTATCCATAGAAGGTTCAAAATTTTCTTTATTGGCACAAACACCAACAATGGTGAATGGTGTTGAAGAAATTTCTATGGTTTTACCGATTGGATCATCTTCGCCAAATAGAAGTCTTGCGCTTGTTTCGTCTAAGACGGCAACTTGTCTAAATTTTTTGTTGTCTTTATCTGTAATGCCTCTTCCTTTTTTGATAGTTAACCCGCTAATAGAGAAATAATCTTGTTGGACACCCATGATGTATCCACCGTCTAAAGATGTATTATTGCGGAAGATGGCTTGATAACTTTGCCTAGAACGATACAGAGAAACACCTTCTACGTGATCAATGTTTTTTAAGGATTTAAGTGTGTCTTTTGAAACAGTTGGAACTCCATTAGGAATACCAGAATCAAAAGAGTATTCCCAATCTTCTTGATACAAAGCTAGTTTTACTGTGTTATTTCCGGAACCAATTAAATTCTTTTCAATCTGATCATTTGTCCCTTTAATTGTAGAAACAATCGCAATGATAGAGGCAATCCCAATAATGATTCCTAGCATTGTAAGAAATGATCGCATTTTATGCGTAAAAATACCTCGAAATGATAATCTTATGTTTTCAATCATGATGTAGCCTCCGAAGATTTTTGCGTCTTAACGCCTTCTTTTGCGTTTTTACTATACGCAAACGCAATATAATCTGTGTCTGAAAGTCCATCTTTGATTTCCATCGTATCGCCCCATACGATTTTTCCAACGGTCACATACTGCTTTTTCAATTTGCCATGAACATCTTTTAAAACATAGTATTTATTTCCTTCTTGTTTGACATAAGCCTTAGAAAGCCAAATCGAACTCGTAGTGTCACCAGCCGAATTGAATGTTAATTCTAAATATTCGCCAGCTTGTATTTTCGATGCATCTTTGGCATAAGCTTCAAAATCATAATAGCTCACATTTGGATTACCTGAACCATTATAGTTACTATTTGAAGAAGGTACAGTATCAATACTTTGGATTTTGGCATCAAACGTTTCTCCACTTGTCCAACAATAGGCAGAAATAGTATCTCCAACTTTAATTTGATTTAACATTAATTCACTAATGCTTCCTTTAATATAAGTTCCTTGTCCACCGGCTACTTCTAAGAAGGTATTTCCATCTTGTAAAGAATCCGATGTTTTTTTGATATTACGAACAATGCCACTTCGTTTTGCACGAATAACTCCATCATTTAATAAAGCTTTATTTTCGCTTAAAGAAAGCTGAGCTTTTTTTAAGCCTAAATCTAAAGTTTTCAGTTCCTGTTTCTTATCACGGATTGCTTTCGCAAGTTCAATTTCTGTATAACCCGATGAGAGATCTTGACTTGGCTTTTGTTCTACTTCCACATATTTCTGTTCTTCCTTTGTGTGTGAAATCACCGAATACATATCGCCTTCATTAATGGATTGTATAGTGGTAAACTTGTCGCAACGAACGAGCCATGAAGAATCAATATCTCCATCATTTGTATACACATCGAATCGTAAGTATTGGTTTAGATTCGCATTGTCTAAAAATAGCTTTCCATACACAAACCCTTGATTTTCGCTTAACTTAAATACATACGGATTCTGTTTAGTTCCAGCTAAAAAGATTTCTTTATTTGGGATTTGTTGTTTATCACTATAATATTCTACAACATCTTTAGAATCATACGCGTTTGTTGAACCATCTGTATATGTATATTCAATCCAATACCAACAGGTATTGTTAGATTCTTTCATTTCTCTTTCTTCTTTCCATAATGATGCCTTTTCATGAGGCCCTTTTTCAGGAGCTTCACTTGTTGTAGAAGTGTAATAGATTTTATAAGCCGTGAAATTCTTTTCAGCTTGTGATAAAGATAGAATATAAGGATATAAACCATTTCCATTTTTTTCAGGAACACCAGGCAATGGTGCAGGAGTATGATCTTGAATTTCTGGTTCTTCGACAACATCTGGAATAGGCGTTGTATTTAATAATTTCTTTAATTCATGCTCGGCAAGTGCAATCGCATTTTGAGCTTTTTCTACATCCAATTGACTTGTATCTACTGCACTTTGAAGTGTAGTTAGGTCATATGACAATAAAGGATCACCTGAATTGACCTGTTGACCTTCTTGTACAAATACTTGTGTAATTGTTTTAGAAGCATCATATAATACGGATTGCCTATCACTATTGGATACAAGACCAGTAGATGTGGATGGGTTATCCCAATACCCTGTATTTAATGTGGATACAGAGTTTACATCGATTTTGTTTGTTGAATTCAAATAAAACTTAATTCCAACTAAGGTAAATGCACATATAGAAGTAATAATAATTCCTTTTTTTATAGAAGGCTTCATAGCACACCTCCTTGTTTATTTTCAATGATTTCTCCATCAATGATATGAAGAATTTTTTTTGCATGACTTGCCACATTGGCATCATGCGTTATCATAATGATTGTTACACCTTCATCATTTAAGGATTTAAATAATTCCATAACTTGTTTTCCGCTTGCTTGATCAAGTGCTCCTGTAGGCTCATCGGCAAGTAGGATTTTTGGATTATTGATAATGGCGCGAGCAATCGCAACACGCTGTTTTTGTCCACCAGATAATTGGCTTGGCTTAAATGAAATACGATCTTGTAAACCTACTTTATTTAATACATCTATAGCTCTTTGATTTCTTTTCTCTTTATCAATACCTGCATAAATCAAAGGTAAAGCTACATTTTCTTGGGCGGTTTCCGAACTTAGAAGATTGAAGTTTTGGAATACAAAGCCAATCTTATTTAAACGAAGATCACTTAATGCATCATCATTCATTTCAGAAATATCTTCATCTTCAAATAGATACGTACCCAAACTTGCTCGATCTAAACATCCAATGATATTCATAAGTGTTGTTTTACCTGAGCCGCTAGGTCCCATAATCGCAATATAGTCACCTTGTACGACTTCAAGACTGACATCCTTTAATACAGGAACAATCATAGGTTCTTTACCGTAGTTCTTATAAATATTTTGTATATTAAGAAGCATTGGCATCACCATCCGTTTCCGTCTGATATTCTGTAGTTGTTTTCATTCCTTCTGAATAAGAATCATCAGCCCACGCGATATAGTCATCAACGTTGAGTCCTGATTTGATTTTTGTGGTATAGGTTTCTTCATCTGTTTTACCAAGTTCTACTTTTCTTTTCTTTAATTTACCACGTTCAGATACCCATACATATGAATTTCCATTGTCATCCGAAACAATAAAACTTGCATCTAGCCAGATACCTTTTTTCTTTGTAGATTGGCCATTATCCACTTCAATATATACGTGTTGTCCAAGCATTAAACCTTTGTTGTTGTCTAAAGAGACATAGAAAGGGTATTTTGATGCAGATTCCCCTGAATCCGCTCCATAAAAGTTATTGTTCGAATTCGATTGAGGCTCTGTTTCTACTTTTGTGACAGTCCCCTTATAGATTTGATCTTCATTTACACGACTTCTGACAATGACACTTGTCCCTTCAGAAATGGTGCCCATTTCACTAATAGAGCCTTTCACTCTAAAATCTGTAGTTTGCGTAATGGATACTAACGGTTTTTGGTTTCCACTCTCATCCGTTCCACCATCTTTATTTACTTCTTTAATAATTCCATCAATAGTAGAAAGGACAGTAGAATTTTCAATTTGTTTATTCAACTGATCGATTTCAGTTTGTGTAGCTTTGATTGTGTTTTGAGCTTGACGAATCGCATAACTCGCATCATTGATTCGTGCCTGAATCTCTACTTTATCTCCACCCTTATTTAGTTCGGCCTTATAATCTTCAATTGTATTATTTTGAGCGGCGATTTCATTGTTTTGGGCTTCAATATCTAATTTTTTTTGTGCAATCGAATTCGCTGCTTCTGTAGTGTCATAAGAAAATAATTTATCTCCTTTACTTACTTTTTGCCCTTCTTTTACATACATATCTGTAATGGATTTGTTTCCATCTTGATTAATATCAACTGTTTCTGAGGATTCTACAACACCTGAATAACGATTTTCCGTATAGGAAGATCCGATGATTGTTGAAACTTTTTGAACATAGATGTTTCCATTACTTGATTCCTTTGGAAACAAGTAATAAATGCCGATAACAACGATTAAAAGGCATGCTGAGATTAAAATTATAATTTTAGTCTTTTTTTTCATATTATTCTCCTGAAATTTAGTGTTATATGTATAGTATATCAAATACTAGTATATAAAATTCCTTAAAAATACTTAAATTATGGTATACTTTAAAGGTTGTTAAAAAGAGAGGGATATTAACAAATGAATTCACTAAAACCGATGTTACTTTCATCACTTAAAAGCTATGATAAGTCTCGGTTTTTCAAAGATGTGACAGCTGGAATTATCGTCGCTATTATCGCATTACCATTATCGATTGCATTAGCACTTGCTTCTGGCGTTGGACCGGAAGCCGGTATATTTACTGCAATTGTGGCAGGTTTTGTCATTTCAGCACTAGGCGGAAGCAGTGTACAAATTGCAGGACCGACTGCTGCATTTGCGACGATTGTTGCTGGAATTGTAGCGCATGATGGAATGGATGGCCTTGTCGTTGCCACAATTCTTGCAGGTGTTTTTTTGATTTTGATGGGTCTATGTCATTTTGGAAGTCTAATCAAGTTTATTCCATTTACTATTACGACAGGTTTTACTTCGGGTATTGCCGTTACGATTGTGATTGGACAATTAAAAGATTTTTTTGGATTAACTTATCCAACGGGAGTAAAGCCTATTGAGACGGTTGAAAAATTTGAGACTGTAATCCATAATTTTTCTACAATGAATATGGATGCCGTGATTGTAGGTGTGGTATCTTTAGTTATCTTGATTATTGCTCCATATATCTTTAAAAGAATTCCAGGCTCACTTTTAGCCGTTATTGCTGGAATTTTGATGGTTCAATTCTTGCCTTTAAAGGTAAATACAATTGGAAATCTTTATACCATCAGCAATGCATTACCATCTTTACATTTTCCAAGCTTATCATTAAACATGATTCAAAATGCATTACCGAATGCACTAACCATAGCTGTATTAGCGGCCATTGAATCATTACTTTCTTGTGTTGTTGCTGATGGCATGATTAATGGAAAACATCGTTCGGATATGGAACTTGTTGCGCAGGGTGCTGGAAATATTGCGTCAGCTTTATTTGGAGGAATTCCTGCCACGGGTGCTATCGCAAGAACGGCTGCCAATATTAAAAATGGAGGAAAAACACCGATTGCCGGTATGGTGCACTCTATCACATTAGTAATTGTATTGGTTGTTTTAATGCCATATGCCGGAATGATTCCGATGCCTACCATTGCAGCAATTTTATTTATCGTCGCATACAATATGTGCCAATGGCGTACCTTTGTGAACTTAGCTAAAACAGCACCTAAGAGTGATATTATAGTTTTAGTCACTTCATTTGTGCTAACTGTAATTTTTGATTTGGTTGTGGCCATTGAAGTGGGAATGGTACTTGCTTGTTTATTATTCATTAAACGTATGAGTGAAGAAACAAAAGTCAATGGCTGGACATATGTAGATGAGGATACACTCGATGTTGATGAACACCTTCAAAAGCTTCCCCTTCAGATTCGTGTCTATGAGATTTCAGGACCCTTGTTCTTTGGAGCGACCAGTGTGATTGAAGAAATTGTGGTAAAAGATTTTACAACATGTCTAGTTCTTCGTATGCGCAGTGTTCCTTCATTAGATAGTACGGCACTAAACGCATTAAAGGATTTAGTTCAAGTTTGTGAATCCAAAGGAATCACGATTGTATTTTCACATGTGAATGATCAACCGATGAAGGTCATGGAAAAGGCAGGCTTTATTGAGCTTGTGGGAGAAGAAAACTTCCAACCAAGTATCAGTGCAGCACTAGATCGTGCTGAAGAAATTGTTCATAGTAAACAAGAAAAGACTTTTTCTGCAAAAAAGTCACACGTCTAAATGACGTGCCAGGTTCGTTTCCAGTCATCCGGTAACATTTCAATATTCACTCCATCTTTCTGAATCATTCGGTTTCCCGATTCACTCAGAAAGATGGAGTTTTTATTGTATGCTTTATTTATAAATACTTCAGAATTTCATCCATGATCTATGTACCTATCATCCAGTAAGATATCATAAACTTCTAGTTCTGATTATTTATCTCATTTAATCCACAAATCCCATGCCTCTTCGATTGATGACATAGGCTGCACAATAATGTACACTCAGTCCTTTGATCTTTGTATACTTTTCTTTTCCAATCCTACTCGTATTCTTTGGATCTACTTTAATAACATCCACTTCATTCATCAAACATTTTCTTTTCACTTTTTCTATACCATGAAGAGAAGACTGCAAAGGCTATGGTTGAAGGCATAGACCTTCTCGAATCAATATTAGGAAAAGATCTATTCAAAAAGGAAGTGGAGGTAATCAAGACAGATAGAAGTACTGAATTCTCAGATGTAGAAGGACTAGAAAAAGACAATGATGGCATCAACTCATGTCTTTTACTGCGATGCTATGCAATCATGTCAGAAAGGAAGTCTTGAGAACAACCACAAGGGATAGGTTACATATGCCCTAAAGAAGCAGGTCTCAAGGAGCTTGGTCTTGATTCACAGCAGAAGGCTAATCTCATGGTATCCCACATCAATTCCCAGCCAAAGGAGAAGCTAAAAGGAAAGTCACTGCTGGAGATGATGGAGTTCCTAAGTCCAGATTTATATAAGAAATTCATAGAATTTGGAATCAAGAAAATAGAAAATGATGAAATAATTTTAAAACCATATTTACTAAAAGAAGATAACTAAAATCATTCGGAGAATGTATGAAACATGAGATGCAGACTGACAATAGCACATGCAGTTAAAGTGGAATTTAATCTTACACCCGAAAAAATGAACGAAATTCCATAGCTTTATTGTTCCCTAAAATACCATGATTTCTGTCATGAAAGTCACACTTCTTGTATACGTATGATTAAGTTCCATTCTTAAAACCAAAAGAATATCAGACTTAATATCCGATATTCTTATGAAAATATAATTCTGAACGAGTAAATTCCAAAATTTTTTTGTTCCGTTTTAAAGTGGAATTTAACTTTTCACTTTAGCTTTTAAAATTCTTTTTTGTTCATAATTGACAAACTGATTTTCATTGAAACCAATAACATCAATAAAGCGATAATAATTGCAATAGCGATAAGAACTCCCATGCTTACAGTTGGCAAATTATCTAGCAGACTAACTAAATCAATATTGAAAATGGCTTCTGCTCCTTTCACGATAACGAGAGTGATTACTTCCAGACCGCCCAATACACCAATCATAGCAATTCTTCCTTTATCTCCACCGAATTTTAGCCGAAAAGGAAGCATGATTGCTTGAACGACAATCATAATAGGTAAAATCATCAATGAACTCTGTACTAAATCTGTAATAGGTAATGTATCTTTCAATACAGTTGTAATTATTCCTAAAATAGTTGCCAAAACCCAAGCAATACATCCCAATAATAGACCAAGAAAGTATTTTTCACTCACATAATGATTACGTGTAATAGGTAATGTAAACAGAAACGCATTTCCATTATCAAAATCATCATAACTGATAGTGCTTACTGTAAAAAGTGATACAGTGAAACTCAGAAAACCTAATGGGAATATCACATCATCAGTAAATATCATCATTCCGATTACAATCGCCAAAATGAGCAACAGAAAATTTTTCTGTGACATCATCAATTTCAAATCTTTTACGAATAAACCTTTCATTGTTCTGTCCCCCTAATCATCATGGTAATAACTTCATCTATTGTACCTTTTTCAATGGCAATTTTAGGATAATTTTCCATATAATACTGTTTCTGATTTGTCAGACAGCTATATCCATATGTTTCTTTTTTGGAACGCAATATAAACTGTTTATCCAGCTTGCTGTATTGTTCTGCGTCTACTTTTAATAAAGCATAGTCGCTAAGAAGAACGTCCGTATCTTCATGCAGAATAATTTTTCCGTCATGTATCATATAAAGGTCATCACATAGCGACTGCAAATCACTGGATATATGAGAGCTGATTAAAATGGAGCGTTCTTCATCTTTTTCCAGAAATTCTCTTAACATTTCAAGCAATTCGTCTCTTGCGATTACATCTAAACCTGCTGTCGGTTCGTCCAGTAGCAGCAGTTTTGCATTGTGTGAAATTGCAACCAGCACTTTTAATTTTACTTTCATTCCTGTTGAAAATTCTTTTATCTGTTTATTCATAGGTAGTTGAAATTTCTGTGCCTGTTCTATAAATAGTGATTTGTCGAATTTTGAGTACATATTCTGCAATATAGGGATAATATCTTTTATCTTCAGATACCCACTAAAACCAGAATCCGACAATACTACACCCAATTCCTCTTTATCTTTTGCTGTGAAGTTTTTTCTGTCCTTTCCAAGTATGGTAATATTTCCGCCATCAGGTGAAATCAAACCTAATATCGCCTTAAATGTTGTGCTTTTTCCAGCACCATTTTGTCCAATCAAGCCTGTTACACATCCAGACATAAGCTCTAATGAACAATCAAGAGAAAAATTCTCATAATGCTTTTTCAAGTGTTCAATTTTTAACATACATCAGCCCTCCAATATCAACTCAAATAAACTTTTTATATCTTCATCACTAATACCACATCGTCTGCCTTTTTGGATAGCCTGCTCCAAATCCGCTTCCAATTCTTTTTTCTGTTCTTCCAAAAGCAGTTCTGTATTTGTAGCCGCTACATAAGTGCCTTTTCCATGTACTGTAACCGTAAAACCCTCACTTTCCAAATTGTCGTAAGCTTTTTTTACAGTTAAAGCACTTATTTTTAGTTCCTTAGAAAGTGTACGGACAGATGGAAGATTGTCGTTTTCCTTTAGTTCCCCGTTACGTATGAGCATTTTAATCTGGTCAACAATCTGTTCATATATGGGAACCATTAGGGAAGTATTGATTATAATTTTCATTCTTTATATCCTTCTTTCTTTTCTTGGAAACAGTATATAACAGTCATAAACTGTCGTCAAGTGTTGTATGGTGTTTGTTGTAAATTTTCTTTTGATATTAAAAACATGCAAATCAATATAGAAATGCGTGTTAAAAAATATAGTATTCTATTGTAATTCCTATAACGAAAGCAGGTGTTTCACGGATTGTTTCTAATATCCTTTAGTTGGGGAAACTCCATTTTTCCCATCGCGAAATGGTTTTATTTGTCACACCTAATTTTTCAGCTAACTGCTCTTGTGTATATCCTTTTTTCTTTCGATTCATTGCGATAAAGGCTCCTATCTTTTTTGTGTCCATAATTGGCCTCCTTTCATCTAAAATATTACTATTTTCGCTATACATTGAACATCCCACAAATAGCTAACTAGCAGACACAAATAGCGAATTAGCAGATTCTTCTTGACTTAAATGATCATGTTCAATACAATAGATGGGTGCATTAAAAATAACGTTCACTCTTCACCGGATGAGTGGTTAAAGCGTCTAGGATCAAATCGTAGGTGCAGTGATTTCACTGTAAGATTTGATCTTAGGCGTTTCTTTTTTTGGAGGTGTTTATGAATAAGACAAAAGAATTATTGGTACAAATGATGTGGGAATTAGTTGGCAGTATCTTTGTTGCGATTGGAATTTATAATTTTGCCGTACAAGCTAAGTTTCCTATGACAGGATTTTCGGGAATTTCAATTATCTTTTATCGACTATTTAATATTCCCATTGGTTTTTCAACGATTCTATTGAATATACCTGTTGCAATACTTTGTTACAAATTATTAGGAAAGAAGTTTTTTATCAGTTCCATTCGCTGTATGATTGTATCTTCATTGATTATTGACTATGTGGCACCATTATTTCCAGTCTACCAAGGAGATCGATTATTAGCTGCCTTATGTACGGGAGTTTTTGGTGGAATTGGTTATGCGATGATTTATACAAGAAATTCATCTACAGGAGGATCTGATTTTATCATCATGGCTGTAAAGGCATTAAGACCTCATTTATCTTTAGGAAATATTGCCTTTTTATCAGATGTTGGCATTATTCTAGTGGGTGGTATTTTATTTAAAGATGTAGATGGAATGATTTATGGTATGATTGTAAATTTATTATTCGCGGTTGTAGTGGATAAAATGATTTATGGCTTGAATTCAGGTAAGGTCGCTTTTATTGTGACAAAACACGGAAAAAGAATTTGTCAGGTGATTGACGAAACAAGTCAAAGGGGAAGTACGATTTTAAATGCTCAAGGTGGATATAAACAAGATGATATGCAAGTGGTAATGTGTGCATGTAACAGTAAAGAAATGTATCAAGTAAGAAAGGCTGTACAAGAAGCGGATCCAGAATCTTTCTTTGTGGTTGTAGAGTCGCATGAAGTACATGGAGAGGGGTTTAAAATGACAAATATTGGAGAAGCACAAAGCTAAATTCATGCCCGTGATGAAAACGCTTGCGTAATTGATAGTTCTTTGTTATGATTTAGATATCATATGACTGACGGAAGTGGAGTTACCACATGAAGTATGATGTTATAGGCCGACCGTCTGGGCAAGTTTACTTTGTCTTTTCGGTGGGTCTTTTTAATTGACTACTCCAAGAAATCATAGTAAACTTAAAATAACTGTTAGATTAAACTAACTGTCATTAGAAGGAGGCAATTATGAAAGAACAATGGCAAGGATTTAAAGGCAGTAAATGGAAGGACGAGGTAGATGTTCGAGATTTTATTCAAAACAACTACAAACCTTATAATGGAGATGAAAGCTTTTTAGAAGGTCCAAAAGAATCGACAAATACTTTATGGGCTGAGCTTCAAAAACTACAAAAAGAAGAACGTGCCAAAGGCGGTGTATTAGATATGGAAACAGAAGTGGTTTCGAGTCTAACTGCTTATGGCCCTGGATATTTAGATAAAGATTTAGAGAAGGTTGTCGGTTTACAAACAGATAAACCATTAAAACGTGCATTTATGCCTTATGGCGGTATTCGTATGAGTGAAGAGGCATGCGAAACTTATGGATACAAACCAAGTGAAAAATTACATGAAATCTTCACAAAATATCATAAAACTCACAATGATGCTGTATTTAGTGCATACACACCAGAAATGCGTTTAGCACGTCGTAACAAAATCGTTACAGGATTACCAGATACATATGGTCGTGGACGTATCGTAGGGGATTATCGTCGTGTTGCACTTTATGGTATTGATTATTTAATTGAACAGAAACAAAAAGATTTAGCATATTGTGGCGATGGAACAATGACGGATGATGTAATTCGTCAGCGTGAAGAATTGGCTGAACAAATCAAGGCGTTAAAAGAAATGAAAATTATGGCAGCAAGCTATGGATATGATATTTCTCAGCCTGCTAAAAACTCATTAGAAGCAGTACAATGGCTATACTTTGGATATTTAGCTGCTATTAAAACACAAAATGGGGCGGCTATGTCAGTAGGTCGTATTTCAACATTCTTAGATATTTATTTTGAAAGAGATTTAGAGAATGGTGTCTTCACAGAAAGTGAAATTCAAGAAATTGTTGACCATGTGACAATGAAATTTAGAATGGTTAAGTTTGCTAGAATTCCTAGCTACAACCAATTATTCTCAGGAGATCCAGTTTGGGCAACACTTGATGTTGGTGGTTTAGGTATGGATGGAAGAAGTATGGTTACTAAAACTTGTTTCCGTTTCTTGCATACACTTGAAAATATGGGACCGAGTCCAGAACCAAACTTAACTGTATTGTATTCTTCAAATTTGCCTGAACCATTCAAGAAATATGCTGCAAAAGTAAGTATTGATACAAGTAGTGTACAATATGAAAATGATGATGTAATGCGTCCTGTATGGGGAGATGATTATGCAGTATGTTGTTGTGTAAGTGCTACGCAAACTGGTAAAGAAATGCAGTTCTTTGGTGCTCGTGCAAACTTAGCTAAATGTTTACTATACGCTATCAATGGTGGTGTAGATGAAAAGACAAAAGTACAAGTAGGTCCAGAATATAAGCCCATCACAAGTGATTATTTAGATTATGATGAAGTAATGCATAAATACGATATCATGATGGACTGGTTATCAGGGTTATATGTAAATATTTTGAATTTGATTCAATATATGCATGATAAATATTATTATGAAGCAAGCCAGATGGCTTTGATTGATACAGATGTACGTAGAACTTTCGCAACGGGTATTGCTGGATTCTCGCATGTAGTAGATTCATTGAGTGCTATCAAATACGCAAAAGTGAAGACAATTCGTGATGAAGATGGATTGGTAGTTGATTATGAAATTGAAGGAGATTTTCCTCGTTATGGAAATGATGATGACCGTGCGGATGAAATTGCTGTATGGTTATTAAAGACATTTATGCGTAAGATTGAAAAACACCACACATATCGTGATAGTGAACCAACGACTTCAATTCTTACAATTACTTCAAATGTTGTATATGGTAAAGCTACAGGTGCGCTTCCAGATGGAAGAAAAGCAGGAGAACCATTATCACCAGGTGCTAACCCTGCATATGGAGCAGAACAAAATGGATTGTTGGCATCGCTAAATTCTGTCGCAAAACTTCCTTATGAATATGCGTTAGATGGAATTAGTAATACGCAAACAATTAATCCAGATGCGTTGGGTCACAATGAAGAGGAAAGAGTAAATAACTTAGTGAATGTATTGGATGGATACTTTGATCAGGGTGCTCACCACTTGAATGTGAATGTATTTGGTGTAGAAAAATTAAAAGATGCGATGGAACATCCAGAAAAAGAGGAATACGTAAACTTTACAATTCGTGTTTCTGGCTATGCCGTTAAATTTATTGATTTAACTCGCGAACAACAATTAGATGTTATTAGTCGTACATGTCATAAGAGCCTTTAATAAGGCTCTTTCTAGTTAGGGGGATATTATGTTAGGAGCAATTCATTCGATTGAAACGTTTGGCCTTGTAGATGGACCAGGCGTAAGATATGTCATCTTTATGCAAGGATGTCATATGCGTTGTAAGTTTTGTCACAATGCCGATACTTGGAAAACGAAAGAGCCAGATCAAAGTGCAGAAGTGGTATTAAAGAAAGCTTTACGATATCGTCCTTACTGGAAAGATAATGGTGGCATTACAGTCAGTGGCGGTGAACCGTTACTTCAAATTGATTTTCTGATTGAACTTTTTACATTAGCTAAAAAAGAAGGTGTCAATACAGTTTTAGATACTTGTGGACAACCATTTACTTTTGAAGAACCATTCTTTTCTAAGTTTAAACAACTTATGAATGTTACAGATTTAGTATTATTAGATATAAAACATATTGATGAAATGGCTCATAAAGAATTAACGGGACATACGAATCAAAATATTTTAGAACTAGCTAAGTATTTGTCGGATATCCAAAAGCCAGTATGGATTCGTCATGTATTGGTACCAACAATCAATGCAGATGAAAAATATTTGGAACGACTACATCAATTTATTATTCAATTAAAAAATGTAGAAAGAATAGAAGTATTACCATACCATACTCTAGGGGCTTATAAATGGAAAGAACTTGGCTTAGAATATCCTTTAGAAGGAATTAATCCGCCAACTGAGAATCAACTTCAAATTGCGAATACAATACTCGAAACAGGGAAATGATCGATGTCATTAAGTTAAGAAATGACGGCTTTGAGGGGAACATAAAAAAATGTGCTCCTCTTTTTTTTGGAAAATTTGAATTTTTTGTTGACATACAGGTAGAAATGTGTGGCCTATTATCATTTCTGATAATAGGCCAATTGTTTATACGGAAGGACATCAAAACCATGAATGATTCTTCTTCACTATTTGTTGTTGATTCAAATAAGGATTTTACACGGAAAAGAAAACATCTTTTTGGAAGTACACTTTTCAATGTGCTTTTATTAGAGTCTG
>NZ_JACRWH010000056.1:0-14603 GCF_014306155.1 Holdemanella hominis
TGGCTCCTTTTTTTGGTTTTGACGCCTATATTATAGAGGAGCTTTTCTTATATGAAAAGTTCACCCAATGGGTGATAAGAAAAATTCGTAGATTTCCTTTAAATTAGGAACATTCTACGGATTTTTATATTTTCATGAATAATTCAGGTAAATGTAGATTTAACCATGAAGATATCTTTAAATGTGCTAATTCAAGATTAGGATGGTATAGAAGAAGTGGACTAGATGTAGTGAACTTCATATTATCACCAACTGTTCTAGGCAATAAAACAGGAGATAGACCTGGATTAGTCCATCCCCTAGATTACTATCTTAAGAGTTTGTGATTACGATATAAATGTAGAGCCGTATACGAGACCCGTACGTATGGTTCAACGGGAGGGACGACAATTTTATTTTATCCCTCTACCCTATTTAATTTATCTTGTACGATTTTCTTTACCATTGGATATACAATAAGTGCAATCACAATACCTGCAGCTCCTTGGACTACGTTGGCTGGAATTTCACTTGCGGCTACGATCCAGCTTCCTTTTAATATGTATTTGGCAATAAAGTATCCAAATACCATAATGACAGATCCTAATACGTAGCTTGAGATTTGTTTCGGTTTAGAGTAGTTTTTCATAGGTAGGGATACTACGATTCCTTCTAGTCCTTTGATGATTATGGTAAAGAAGAAGTAGTGTCCGTATCCTCCGGCTACATCGGCTAGTGCGCTTCCTAAGCCTCCAATCAAGAAGCTTTCAAATGGATTTAAAAAGCTTGCGAATAATAGGATGAATCCGTCTCCTAGATTGAAGTATCCGTCTAATGTGTTTGGTATTTTGATGAACATGGTTGCGACAAATACGAGTGCCATACCTAGTCCGGTTAGTACGATTTCATATGTTTGTTTGTTTTTCATAATCTTTCCTTCTTTCTGTAACTTAGTGACTATTATACTTGTTTCTGTATATAAAAAAATATACAATTATAAAAAATAAATAGGGGACAGTTGTATGAAGAAATATCAGGTGATTTATGATTTGTATAAGGAATCCATTCTTTCTGGAATCTTAAAATATGGGGATCGTGTGGATTCGATTCGTGAATGTGTAAAGAAGATGAATGTGTCTAAAACTACGGTGGAAAATGCATATAATAAGTTGGTGTTGGATGGGTTTATTTCGAGTAAGGAAAAAGTGGGTTATGTGGTGAGTATGAATTCGGAGCGTATCTTACTGCATCAGGAGATATTGGATTATAGTTCGAGTCACAAAGAAAAATCGTATGATTATGATTTTCGGATTCAGTCGGTTTCTTTTGATTCGTTTGAAACGACGATTTGGAAAAGATATATGAAGGGTGTTTTGAATGATAAACGTTTGATGTCAAGTTATGGTCTAGCACAGGGTGAGTATGGATTAAGACAGGCTCTATGTAAGTATGTGTATCAGAATCGGAATATTTTGTGTTTTCCAGAGCAGATGGTGATTGGTTCAAACTATCAGTCTTTGTTGTATATATTTTGTGGGATGTTAGATAAGAATAAGGTGGTTGGTTTATCGACTTTGGTGGATGATCAGGCTAAACAGGTGTTTTTGTCGTATGGTTTTCATGTTGAATATTTAAATCCAAATTCTATTGTGAGGGATATTAAAAGGTTGAATGTGGATGTCGTCTATGTGAATACGACTTGTTTTACGCCTGATAGGCAGTCTATGAGTGAAAGGGTTCGTGAAGAATTCGTTTCTTTAGAGAATGTTTTGATTCTTGAGGATGATTATAATGGGGAGCTTGTGTATGCTTCTAAAATCAAGACTTCGTTGTGTTCGAAAAGTAAGAATGTGATTTATTTTTCTTCGTTTTCAAGACTATTATTACCGAGTCTTCGTATTGGGTATATGATTTTAAATGAGGAGTATATGCATAAGTATAGTGCTTCTTATTTTGGTCCAACGACGAGTAAAATTGAGCAGGTGGCTTTTACGCAATATATTGTGGATGGGTATTTGCAGAAACATTTAAGAAAGCTTGTTCGTGAGTATAAGGAGAAGCATTTGTATTTAAAAAAATTGATTGATGCACATATGGGTTGTTCGTATATTTTGGATGAGACGTATATGGCGTATTGGTTAAATTTAGATGTGGATATATCACGCTTTAGGGATTTGTGTGAATCGAATAGTGTCGCAATTAGTATTTCGAATGGGCATGTAGGATTGTCTTTTGCGTGTATGAGTAAAGAATTGATGTTAGATGGTGTGATTCGTCTTGCAGAAATATGGAAAGAGTGTTAAAATTTTATCGATTCGACAGTGAAGAAGATAAGTAGGATTAAAAGTTCTTGTGCATAGAGAGAGGGCGTTTGGTGAAAGCTCTTCGAGTCTTTTAATTTGAAGCTACTTTGGAGTTGAAACGTAGTCGGCGTTAACGAGTGAATTGAGGGCATTTTTCAATTTTGAAAAATGAACTAGGATGGTACCGCGTAATTATACGTTCCTAGAAATAGGAGCGTTTTTTTATTGGAGGAGAAAAGATGAAACAATTAACTGGTAATCAGATTCGTCAGATGTTCTTGGATTATTTTAAATCTAAAGGGCATATGATTGAGCCGGGCGCAAGTTTGATTCCGCACAATGACCCAACGTTATTATGGATCAATGCGGGTGTTGCGGCTTTGAAAAAATATTTTGATGGTAGTGAAAAACCGGCTTCAAATCGTATTGCGAATGCGCAGAAATCAATTCGTACGAATGATATTGAAAATGTGGGTCGTACAGCTCGTCACCACACATTCTTTGAAATGTTAGGAAACTTCTCAATTGGAGATTATTTCAAAGATGAGGCAATTCAGTTTGCATGGGAATTTTTAACAAGCGAAGAATGGATGGGGATTGATAAGGACAGATTGTATGTGTCTGTATATACAGATGATGCGCGTGCTTATGAAGTATGGACTACAATTTGTGGCGTAGACCCTAGTCATATTTTAAAGACAGATGATAACTTCTGGGAAATTGGTAAGGGACCTGGTGGACCTGACAGTGAAATTTTCTTTGATCGTGGAGAAAAATATGATCCTGAGGGATTGGGAGAAAAATTATTCTTTGATGAAATGGAAAATGATCGTTATGTAGAAGTATGGAATGTCGTATTCTCTCAATATGATTGTGATCCAAGTATAGATCGTAAAGATTATAAGGAACTTCCTCAGAAGAACATTGATACAGGTATGGGTCTTGAGCGTTTGGTTGCCTTAGTTCAGGATGGAGAAACAAACTTTGATACGGATTTATTCTTACCTATTATTCGTGCAACAGAAGCTATGGCGAAACATCCTTATGAAGGTGAATATAAGATGGCTTACCGTGTTATTGCGGACCACGTTCGTACAGTTACTTTTGCGTTGAGTGATGGTGCTAACTTCTCAAATAGTGGTCGTGGTTATGTGCTTCGTCGTGTACTTCGTCGTGCTGTTCGTTATGGTTTAAAATTAGGTTTGGATGAACCATTCTTATATAAATTAGTTCCTGTTGTTGCAGATTTAATGAAGGATTTTTATCCATACTTACAAGAGCATGTAGTGTTCAATCAAAAATTGATTAAGGTTGAAGAAGAAACTTTCAAGAAGACTTTAAAGGTTGGTCAGGCTTTATTGGATGAAGAGATCAGTAAGGCTAAGGATGGAAAGCTTAGTGGTGAAGTTGTCTTCAAATTATATGATACATATGGATTCCCATTTGAATTGACGCAAGAAATTGCCGAGGAAAGTGGAATCAGTGTAAGTCGTGATGAGTTTGATGCAGAGATGAATAAACAAAAAGAGCGTGCTCGTAATGCGCGTAATGTAAAGGATTCTTTTGCGTCTCAAAATGAAGAATTGATGAACTTCAATGAGCCTAGTGAATTTATTGGTTATGATCACTTATCTTGTGATGGTAAGATCATTGCGTTATTTAATGCAGAGGGTAAGATGGTTGATTCTTTAGAAGATGAAGGTATGATCATTTTAGATGAAACTTGTTTCTATGCAGAAAGTGGTGGACAGGTTGCCGATAAGGGAGTGTTTACGGCTGATGGTGTAGAAGTAGAAGTATTGGATGTTCAAAAGACTCGTAATAAACAGCATATTCACACAGTTAAAATCAATAGTGGTGTATTAGAAAAAGGTATGTCTTTATATGGTGAAGTGAATGTCAAAGATCGTTTGGCAACTACAGCGAACCACTCTTGTACGCACTTGTTGCAGTCGGCTTTAGTTAAGGTATTGGGTGATCATATTCACCAGGCTGGCTCTTATAATTGTCCTGAATATTTACGTTTTGACTTCAATCATTATGAAAAGGTTACGGCTGAACAATTGGCTGAAGTAGAACGTATTGTGAATGAATATATTAGTGCGGCATATCCAGTAACGAAAGAAGTAATGCCTATTGAAGAGGCTAAGAGATCTGGTGCCACTGCATTATTTGATGAAAAGTATGGAGATACAGTTCGTGTTGTAACAATGGGTGATGTGTCTAAGGAATTCTGTGCTGGATGTCATGTAGAAAACACAGCTCAGATTGGTCTATGTAAGATCATTAGTGAGGAAAGTATTGGTTCGGATTCTCGTCGTATTACGGCTAAGACTAAGTTTGCGGCTTACCAAGATTTTGCACAAGAACACAATATGTTAGAGAATATTGCGGATAGTGCTAAACAAAAGGGTATTAAGAATATTGATACAAAGGTTGAAGCTGCATATAAGACTATGCGTGATATGCAGAAGGAAATCGATAACTTGAAAAACCAAATCTTTACTTTGAAGTCTAAAGAGTGGGCTACTGAAGCTAAAGATTTTGGAAAAGTCAATGTATTGATCAAGTCTGTTTCTGGAATGGATGCAGGTGCATTGAAGGATATTGTTTCTAACTTAAAGGCTAGTGATGACAAGATGGTTGTATTCTTTGTGAATACAAATGGTGAAAAGGCTGTCTTTGTGTCTGGTGCAGGTAAAGAGGCTGTTAAGGCTGGTGTACATGCCGGTCAATTGGTTAAGAAAGCGGCTCAAATCTGTTCTGGTAATGGTGGTGGAAAGCCAGATATGGCTCAAGCCGGTGGTAAGGATGCTTCTAAGGTTGATGAAGCAATCAATGCGATCACAGAAGAATTAAAAAGTTTATAAAAGATATTAGGGTATGCCATGTGCATATCCCTTATTTTTTGTTTATGAAAAAGAAGAGTAAAAGTAAATATAGAATTCGTAAGAATGAATTAAGAAAATTTTTAAAGGAAAATAAACTCACAAAGAAAGAGAAGGAGAGACTTCATTGGTGGGTAGATGCAGGGAATAGTGCGTTTGATTTACAGTGGTTGTTTGGGTTGCGTGAGGAAGAAGCGATTGATGAACTACTAAGTGGTTTAACAGACAAACAAAAGGATTATGTATATAGTTATTGTATGAATTGGAATCCGTTCATCGATGAACCTTATTTTGATTATGAAAGATTTGAAGAATTAGATTTAGAGAACTTACCGACTTTTGAAGAAGAACCAGAAATTGATTTACCGGTTTAATCGATTTGACATAGCTAACTAACCACTTTATACTTTTAGTATATGAAATGAAAGGGTTTTATGTATGAATTTGGATGAACATTGGTATGTATTATTGACCATACGTTCTAAGGAAGAGGAAGTATGTAAATACTTGAATGAAAACGAGGGTATTTTTGCGTTTAGTCCTAAGATGGAGTTTTATCATAGGGTTTCTAAACAGATCCAATTGCGAACTTTATTCGGTGGCTATGTATTTGTGGTGAGTAAATTGTCACAGGTAGAAGTGGATCGCATTTTTAGAAAGTTTCCTTTGCAGAGTGTTTTTATTCATGAATTGAAATATGAAGAGGAAGTTTCAGCTTTAACGGATGAGGAGATTCGTATTTTGAACATGTTGTTGGATGATGAAAAGGTTCTAAGAATGTCGTATGGTAAATTAGTGAATAAAAAGATTCATGTGACTCAAGGTCCACTAAAGAATATGGATGATTATATTGTGAAGTATGATAAGCATAATCGTTTGGCAACGTTGAATTTGCACTTTTTGAATCAGATATGGAAAGTTGGAGTTACGATTATTGTATGATTATTTTCTACATTAAATTTTAAAAAATTGGGTCGTTCTCGCCACATTTGGCATGAAACGGCCTTTTTTTAGGTCAAAATTTGCATTTTTTTTAGAATTGTGTATAGTATTAATTGTTGTTTTCAATTATTTGACAACATTTGCCTCGTATTTTATGAGGTTTAAGGGGAAGATTGGAGGGTGTTTTGAACTTTATAAAAGAAGAAAATTTAGAGAGTAGTTTATTAAGAAAAGGGTTAGTTTCAGGTTTATTGATGTCGACACTTACATTAACATTACTAACAACATCATCAGTTATTGGGGAAGAAAGTAAGGTCTATGCCAAGTCAAATGGCACAGATGAAAATATCTTAATGCGTGTTGATACAAAAAATGGAACTGAAGAATTAAAAGAGAAATTCGAAGAACAGATTCAAAATATCGAGGAAGAATCTAGCAAGAAACAAGAAGAGTCGAAGAGCGTTGAAGAAATGAGTATGGAACAGCCAGATTTATTGAATGATATGCAGTTCATTCAAAATAACTACAATGCTGTTACACAAATCGTTTACTCGCAACCATCACTTTCACAATACATTAGTAATGTGAATGCACTTACTGCCTCTGGTGGTATTTATTATGGACCTAGTGGTAAAGAAACATACTATAATTTAAATATGTCAGGAGTAGTCGACATTATGCGTGGTATGGGAAATAATGATGCATATTGGGTTCGTGAAGATGGTGCGAAAATGTTGGGGGATTATATTATTGTTGCGGCCGATTTAAATAAATATCCTAGAGGTACAATTGTAGAAACTTCATTAGGAAAAGGAATCGTCTGTGATACTGGAAGTTTTACGCAAAATTCAGATACTCAATTAGATATTGCGACAGACTGGTAATATATATGAGTGTGAAGTAGAAGTCATGTGCTTCTACTTTTTTTGTTTTCCATTAAAAAAATGGCATCCGAAGATGCCAAATTCATTATTCTTTTGGACTTAATAATTGTTTTTGTACTTTAGAAACAGGATTGAATGTTGTTAGTCATTTTGTGTTGATTGTCATGCCACTGATGGTTTGGATAAACCATAAGAAGAATAGAATTACAAGGATGGGTATAACACAAGATGTTACGATCATGATGGCTGTAGCTTCCATGAAATTGTTTAATGACTTGTTAAACGTCTTCGTATATTTTTGTGCTGTTGAAGAAAATGCTTCAGCTGCTTTTCCAAAGAAGTTTTTATTTTCTTTATCCTGGTATATTTTTCTGGATGTTGTTCGCGTTATTAATCGTTTCTTGAATACTTGTTTCATAGGTGGCTTTAATTGTTTTAGATAATTTTACACTACAAGGCATGATTAGGCACGTCGCTACTGCCATAATGCCAATCTTAATACATACAATTCTTAACTAATCCCATTTTATGACGTTGTTGACTAGCCATGCCAAACAAAGTATTGGAATGATGTATTTAAAGATGACCATGCATGTGAGTGTCAAAGCGTATTTTTCTAAATAGATGGCTCCTAGAACTCATAAGAATTTTGAACTTAAATCCGCTAAGTCATTCGCAATGGGAGTTCCTGTATCTCCTGGTAAAATGGTAATGGATGTAGAGATGGCAGCACTCGATACGGCTAGTGTCATGACCGTATTTCTTTTTTCGTCTAAATATTGAATGGATTGCTCATGAAATTCGGGTGTTGATGTTTTTTGTGCAACCATATAAAAACTTGATAAACAAATAAGAATGGGTAAGATCCATTTTAAAATAGTTTTGTACATAAAGACGATTCCTTTCTATATTTCTCATTTTATCAAAAATAGAGTATAATCAATCTAGGAGGATTTAATTATGATTCTAGTTATTGTTATTGTTGTTTTAGTTTTATTAGTACTATTCTTAATGTCTAGCTACAATAAACTTGTTCGTTTATCAAATAAGGTAGATGAAGGTTTTTCTACAATGGACGTGTATTTGAAGAAGCGTTTTGATTTGATTCCTAACTTAGTAGAAACAGTGAAGGGATATGCGAAACATGAGGCGGATACATTGAGTTCAGTGATTGCACAAAGAAATATGGCAAAAACATCAAAGGATGTTATGGATAGTGAAAATAAGATCACAAATGCGATTCAGGGTATTTTTGCGGTGGCAGAACAATATCCGGATTTAAAGGCCAACACAAATTTTATGGATCTTCAAAACCAATTGAAGAAGGTCGAGGAGGATATCGCAAATTCTCGTAAATACTATAATGCTTTAGTTCGTGAATATAATGATGTGATCATGAGTGTTCCGACAAATATTGTGGCATCTTTATTCCATTTCGAAAAGAAAACAATGTTTGAAGTGGCCAATGCTTCGGAAAGAGAAAATGTTCAAGTTAAATTTTAAGAAGGTCTTTGCCTTCTTATTCGCATTTGTACTTTGCTTTGGATGTATCGACATATATGCTGATGATGGAGGATATACAATTGATAATTATACGGTGAATGCCACATACAATTCGGATAATACAATTGATGTTAAAGAAGTGATTGATGTGAACTTTTCAAGTTATCGTCATGGTATTTATCGTAATATTCCAGAAACGATGTATATCAATCGTGATGAAAAGTATAAGTTAAAAATTAAAGATATCAACGTATTAAATGATGAGTATGATGTAGATAGTGATTCTGGGAATCGTGTGATTCAAATTGGAAGTGCAGACTATACAATCATTGGCCCCCACACCTATACGTTGACATACAAGATTGTGATTCCAGAAGATTATCATTCAGATTTAGATTTTATTTATTATTCTGTACTTGGAAACAATTGGGATACAACCATTTCTCATTTTAATTTTGATATTCAATTTGAGAAGGCTTTGACAGAAGATGAGATGTCTAATATTAAAGTCTTTAGTGGAAGTCTAGGAAATCAATCGAATGATTTAAATGTAACTCCAATCATTACTTCGAATTCTATTAGTGGAGATGCCTATGATATTGGTGTAAAACAAGCCATTACCATCTTTGGTAAGTTAAGAAAGAACTATTTTGTAGGTGCCAAACAAACAACTTCAAAGACTCCATTTGTCTTTTTAGGGTTAGCTATTCTATTTGGCTTATATAGTTTGATTCGTGCATTCTTATTAAAGAAAACTCATATTACACCAATTGTGAATTTCTATCCACTAAAAGATATGGATCCAGCTATGGTTGGAACGATTGTAGATGAGTCCGTGGATCAAGAAGATTTAGTGGCATTGATTCCATATTGGGCTAGTAAGGGATATTTAACCATTTCTGAAAAAGAGGATGATTTAGTACTTACAAAGGTAGAGAATCATGAACCACCGATTTTAAAGCATCAAAAGAAGATTTATAACGGATTGTTTAAAACTAAAAATAGTGTGAAATTATCAAAATTATCAAGTAAGTTTGGTAAGGCTATGGATGATGCCAAAGAAGCTTTGAATGATGAATTTAGTGGAGATAAGAATTTATCAACAATTGATCATGGCTTTGCGACGATTATTCTAGCCACGATTTGTATGATTGTATGTATCTTATTCAATACTCGATATAGTATTGTAGATAATTTGATTGAAACCATTTTTGCGACATTTAGCTTTGTGCTTATGATGGTTTTAAATTATTCTGCAGCAGCAACAAATGTATTTAACAAGAATAAACTAGTTGTATTAAAGAAAGTATTAAGTATTGCGTTTATTTTGATTCTAGCATACTTTATTTATAGACAATGCGATTCGATTCTAAGTATTGTACCATTTGAATTTATGATGATAGGCATTGTGGTTGTTTCACTACCAATACTTTTGATTTCTAAATTTAATGTGGTGAGTGAATACTTTAAAAGTGTAGCTCCTGAACTATTAGGTTTTAAAGACTTTGTTGAAAAGGCAGAAGTACCACAATTGGAAAGATTATCTTTAGAAAATCCATCTTATTATTATGATGTCATTCCATATGCGATGGTATTTGGATTATCTGAAATGTGGACAAAGAAATTTAGTACGATTCCTTTGGCACAACCAGATTGGTATGATTCTTATTATTCAGATCCATACTCTTCTTATTTCTATTACAGAATGTTGACAAGAAATATGTATGAACCGATTCATGAGAATTTAATGGATTATCAAACAGAACAAATGAAAAGTACAGCCGATAGCATGGGCTCTAGCTTTGGTGGCTTCTCTGGTGGAGGCGCCGGTGGCGGAGGCGGCGGAAGCTGGTAATAGATAAGTATTAGGGTGATGAGCCCACGTAACTTGGTAGGTGTTGTGTACCTACCTTTTTCGTATTCCATATAAAAAGAAATGGGTAGGCGTAGAGGCCTACCTATAGTACACGTGCCATTCACCCTAATACATATTTCGTACATGTTTATTATCATAAAATAAGCAATAGAGTGGGCTGAATAAAAAGACTTGGAATTATCCAAGCCTTATTGAGCATTCATCTTTTGACGATACAAGTTACGACGATCTAGAGCCGTTAAACCTTTTTTACGGATACGAATCGCATCTGGTGTAACTTCTACTAATTCATCATCGTTGATCCATTCTAATGCTTCTTCTAGTGAGAAGATTTTTGGTGGTGTTAATAGCATAGCTTCATCACGACCACTTGAACGGATGGCTGTTAATTTCTTGTTCTTTAATGGGTTAACATCCAAATCGATGTTTTTAGAACTTTGACCAATGATCATACCTTCATAAACAGGTGTTTGTGGAGAAATGAATAATTGACCACGTTCTTGAAGGTTCCATAGGGCGTAAGTCATAGCTTCACCAGTTTCAGTTGAAATCATAGCACCTTCCATACGTTGTGCGATTTCTCCTTTATATGGTTCATAACCACTAATACGACGTACTAATGTACCTTCACCGTGTGTATCATTGATAAATTCTGAACGGAAACCTAATAAACCACGAGTAGGTGCTGTATACACGATCTTAACATATCCATTTTCTTCAGACATATCTTGCATAACACCCTTACGAAGATTTAATTTGTTGATGATTGTTCCTGAATATTCTTCTGGAGCTAAACATACAACTTCTTCGATTGGTTCTACTTTGTGTCCATTTTCGTCTTTGTGTAGGATAACCTCTGGCTTAGAAACAGCTAGTTCATAACCTTCTCGACGCATATTTTCAATCAATACAGAAATATGCAATTCACCACGACCACTTACTTTGAAGCAATCGGCTGAATCGGTTGGTTCAACCTTTAATCCAACGTTTACTTCTAGTTCTTTTTCAAGTCTTTCTTTTAAGTTACGACTTGTCACATACTTACCACTTTGTCCGGCAAATGGACTTGAGTTAACATGGAAGTTCATTGATAGAGTTGGTTCTTCAATTTCAATGTGTTCCATTGGTTCAACATGATCAGCTGTACAGATTGTATCACCAATACTAATATCTGGCATACCCGCAATAACAACGATATCTCCTGAATGTGCTTCTGGAACGCTTGTTCTAGATAATCCTTTGTATACGAATAATTTAGATAAGCTTTCTTTGGCATTCAATCCAGATTGGTTACAACGAATATATTGTTGACCTTGTTTTAAAACACCTGAATATAAACGTCCAATTCCTAAACGACCAATGTATTCATCGTATGCCAAGGCAGATACTTGCATTTGAAGAGGTTCTTCATCCATATCTGGATATACATCACAATGTTTTAAGATTGTATCGAATAATGGGTCGATGTTGTCGCTAGGTGTTTTAAGGTCATATTGAACACGTCCTTCTCTAGCTACACCATAAAGGATAGGGAAGTCTAATTGTTCGTCGTTGGCATTTAAGTCTAAGAACAATTCGTAAACTTCATCGACAACTTCTTCAGCTCTTTGGTCTTTCTTATCGATCTTGTTGATCAATAGAATAGGTTTTAAACCAATTTCCAAAGCTTTTGATAATACGAAACGAGTCTGAGGCATTGGACCTTCACTCGCATCAACTAATAAGATAACTGTATCTACGGTACGGATAATACGTTCAACTTCACTTGAGAAGTCGGCGTGACCTGGCGTATCTACAATATTAATTTTTACACCGTTATGAATAACGGAACAGTTTTTAGAATAAATAGTAATTCCACGTTCACGTTCTAGATCGTTTGAGTCCATGATACAGTTAACAACTTCTTCGTTGTCACGGAAAACATCACTCTGTCTTAAAAACGCATCTACTAACGTACTTTTACCGGCATCAACGTGGGCGATAACGGCAATGTTAAGAATTTTTTCTTTATTGGACATACTGTCACTCACTTTCCTGTCAAAAACAGTACAATTATAAAGCAAGAAACCTTAAAACTCAATAAAATGTGCTATAATAAAACAAAATTTTTATGAAAGGGGTAACACCATGCAAGTGCAATATATAAAAGAGTATTCAAATTGTTTGGATCGTGAAATGGAATATAAAATCTATGGCCAAGGCGGTAAGTTGTGTCTAGCTATTCCAAGCCAAAATGGACGTTTTTTTGAATGGGAAGATCGTGGTATGATTCATGAAGTTTCTAAATGGATTGAAGCCAATCAATTAACGATCGTAACGTGTGATACTTTGGATACAGAAACTTGGTCTTATCCTTATAATACAAAGGTGCGTATGTTGAAACATGAACTTTGGTTTGAATATATTCTTTCAGAATTAATTCCTAGTGTACAAGAAAAGATGAACAATCATGATAAGTGGATGGTTGCAGGGGCAAGTCTAGGTGCAACGCATGCCGCTAATTTAATTTTCCGTTTCCCAAATCAATTCGATGCCTTATTAGCCTTATCTGGCATTTATGATACAGAAATATTCTATGGAGATTATCATGATGAAAATACGTACCATAATAATCCATGTGCCTACATGAAAAATATGGCTTTAGATCATCCCTATATGGAATTGTATAGACAATCCAAATTGATCTTTTGTGTAGGACAAGGCAATTGGGAACAAGAATGCGTTGAATCATTAAGACAAATCAGCACCATTCTATATGATCAACAAATCAAGGCTTGGTGTGATTTCTGGGGTTATGATGTCTATCATGATTGGCCTTGGTGGAAGATACAGCTACAGTATTTTATGGGACAAATATTTAAGAAAGTATGACTAATATTAAAAACGAGTTGATTTCACATTCGAATTTGTATGTGTGGACACAAATCAACTTTGCGTATCATCCTAATAAAATTGAAGACTCTAAATTGTCAAAGGATCAAACAATAAGAATATTTGAAACGAACGATTTAACAATGGATTCAGATGATGCACTCGAAACACAAAATCATTTTCGGTTGTTTGATTATATGTTAAAAACAGTGAATGAACCATTATCAAAAGAAATGATGATTCAGATGAATATGATTTTGAAAGAAATTATTTGATTGACACTCTTTTAACGCAACAAGATATTTATGCTTCTGTTTGTGAACAATTAGATTTTTAAAGGAGTAGCGTGAACTACTCTTTTTGTGATAGATGACCTTATGTTCTAGCCACTTATTTGATTTAAAACGAGCTAAGAAAATAAATGAGCGTACTGTTCAATCAGATCCCATACCAATCCATACAGCTAATGGGCCCATATGGAATTGATGGACTAAAAAGATTGTGACTACAACTCTGCAGATCCACATAGATAGAGTGGATGTGATCATACTAAATTTGACATCACCAGCAGCTCTTAGGCCATAGCCTGGTAAGAATGAGGGTGTCCAGAATATCATTTTGTATGTGAAGACAATGCGTGTTAACCAAATGGCTAGTTTGGCACTTTCTGGCTCCATTCTAGCAAGACTAGTGATTTGTTGAATTGGAAACATGATTATTGCACAACATATAATGCAGGCTATCCATGCATATTTTGTGAGTAAGATTGTATAGTGTTTCGCTTGTTCGTATTCTTTAGCACCTACACATTTTCCTACGACAGTCATCATACCAAGTCCAATACCGATGCTTGCTTGACATGCAAAACTTTCTAGCATGGCCACCATGACTTGGGCGGCAATGGCGGTTGATCCCATTGTGGATACAGTGGATTGAATGACGAGTTTTCCAAATTGAAACATACCATTTTCAATGCCGGTTGGAATACCTGTTTTTAATATTTTTGTGATTGTTTCAATTTCTGGTCGGATACTTAAATAGGAATCAATATATAAATCTTGTTTGGGCTGTTTTAAAAGGATCAGGATAATAAGGGCACTGATGATTCTTGATAGTAATGTAGATCGGGCAGCTCCGGCTACGCCTAAGCTTAGGGTAAAGATGAAGAATACATTCCTATAATGTTTAATGTGAGTACCCATCTAACGACTCCATGCACTAAATAGACATCGATATCGTCAATATAACAGGTACTATATCCTTGTACAAAGGATGGTGCTCGTTATGTATTACAAAAGAAATAATAAACGTTTGTCTGTTAGTGGTCGTGGAGACTATATGTCTACTTCTGATTTCA
>NZ_JACRWH010000057.1:0-14459 GCF_014306155.1 Holdemanella hominis
AGACACTTCATATCGAAATTCCAAATGAGTATAGATAACTGCAAATAACAGTTTGTAGGGGAGTTCTGATACTCCCCTATAAAAATGGCTATTTATCAACTGTTTGTTGTGACATAGCCTAAATAAAAAATTAATTTCTTTTTTAATAACTATTCTTATTTCATATTCATTTCATAGTACAGGAATAGTTGGTATAGCTCTATACCCAATACATTGGTTTATAAATAAAAAGAATTTTAGAAAACCAGCTACATTCTTAATTATAGCTGGTGGTTTGCTAATCGTTTTTGGATATAGATTTATTTTTACTATTTTTGCAAAATACGGTTTATTATCATTTGAAAGATATATTCATTATTTTGAAGATGAGGATGTTGGTGGAAGATACGTTAGACTTTTATATTGGAGTTTGATTTTATTTTTTATAATTTGGCGTGGAAAATCATCAATAAAAGAAAGCAAGAACTTATATTCAATGGAAATATATTTAATAATGTCTTTTTTATTTTCATTATTAATGTTTTTTGGTTCTTCATGGATTATTAGAGTTAGTTATTATTTTGATATCTTTTTAGTTTTGTACATGCCTTTATTGGCAAAAAACACAGGTTTTAAGATTTTAGGAAATAAATATGATGGATATTTGCAAGTAGGAATTATAGTTATATTTTATTGGTTAGTAAATTTTATCATACGAAATGGTGGGTTTACTTATCCATATGTTTTTATGATAAATTAAGGAGTATAAATTAATATGATTAATAAATCACAAGAAATTATGTTGAGTGTTGTTATACCAACGTATAACCATGAAAAATACATTAAAAAAGCAATTGATAGTGTACTTGCGCAAAAAACAGAATATTCTTTTGAAGTATTAGTTGGTGAAGATAAATCACTGGATAATACAAAACTTGTTTTACAAGATTATGAAAGGCTTAATCCAGGAAAAATAAAAGTATTTTATAGAGATCATAATTTAAGTAATGACAAATTAGAAAATGCCCCGGATTTACGGAGAAGGGCTAAAGGAAAATTTATTATTACTCTTGAAGGAGATGATTTTTGGATTTCTGACAATAAAATTCAAAAACAAATAGATTTTCTTGAAAATAATCCTGATTATATTGCGGTTGCACATAATTGTATAGTTGTTGATGAAAAAAACAATATTTTGAATGAATCATATCCATGTTGCAAAGATGATGAATATAGTTTAAGACATTTTTTAAAAGGAATATACCCTGGACAATTTGCAACTATTATGTGTCGAAATTATTATAAGGAAAATCTGTTTGATTATAGTATTTTAGAAACGCATTTATGTCCTGGCGACAAGCTTTTATATTTTGCATTAGTAACTAATGGAAAAGTTAAATGTATTCAAGAGAATATGTCGGCTTATAGACATGTTAAAAAGTCTGGGACAAGTTATAGCGCAACTTATAAATATGATTTTATTGCAGATGAAAATTGGTATTTAAATTTATTATCTTTTGCTAATAATCAAGATAGAGGGGTACATGTTGCAGAAACATTGTATCTAGGATGTTTAATTCATGGCTTAAAGGCAAAACAAATTGATTTTAAAGATTTTTATACTTATTCAAGAAATATAAGATATAAATGTTATGCATTGTTTTTATATGTATATAGAATGATAAGTATTCATATAGTTAAAAATGGAAATGCAAATTAGATGGAAAGAAGGTCATTGGTATGAATGGGAAGATTATAACATGTCATTATGCATATAATTATGGAGCAGTGCTTCAAAGTTATGCATTATGTTCATATTTAAATAACCATGGAGTAGATACTCAAGTAATTAACTATCGACCATGGTATTATAAAGGTTCAACAAGTAAAACAAATAAATTGAGATTACTTGTAAGACATATAGTTCGTATACCTGATAATATTAAATCTGAAAAAGTATTTATGCAATTTTTAAGAAATCATGTTCCTTTAACAAAGGAATTTAAAACATATGAGGAATTAGAAAAATCAAGTTTAAGTGCTGATTATTTTGTTGCAGGAAGTGATCAAATTTGGAATTTAAATTTGCCAAATGGTAAAGATGGAGCTTTTTATTTTGATTTTGTAAAAACTGGTAAAAAAATATCATATGCTGCTAGTCTTGGAATGGATGAACTAAGTGAAACTCAAAGACAGTATTTATTGCAACGTATTTCAAATTTTGATGATATTGCAGTTAGAGAAAATACAGCTAAGAAATTATTAAATACAAGTAAAAACATTAGTGTAGTTATGGATCCTGTTTACTTACTTAGTAAAGATGATTGGAAAAAACTAGAACAAAAGCCTAAAAAGTTTCATACAGAAAAATATATTTTAGTTTTTGCTTTTAATAGACAAAAAGAAATCTTTGATTTTGGTAAAAAATTAGCTAAAAAATATGATTATAAAGTTATATCCATTAATACTTTTTGGGAAGATGTTTTTAATGGGATGGATCATTATTATTGGAATTGTTCTCCTAATGAGTTTCTATATTTACTTAGTCATGCTGAATGTATTGTTACCAATTCGTTTCATGGATTATCATTTTCTATAATTTATAATAAACCTGTTATTTTATTTCAAAAAAATGATAAAGGAAATTCAAGAATGCTTGATTTGGTAAATAGAATTAATGCAAATGAGGTAATTGATAATAAATGGAAATCTGATATTAAAATACCAAAAATTAACTATGAAATAATTAATGATGCTGTAGAAATAGAAAGAAAAAAATCAGAAGAATATTTAAGAGATAGTCTTTCGTTGGGGTAAAAGATGAATACGGTTTGTGATATTAATAAATGTGCCGGGTGTAGTGCATGCATTGACGTATGCCCGTCAGAAGCAATTCATATTGTAGATAATATGAAATCGTTGAATGCGGTAGTAGACTTAAATAAATGTATAAATTGTAATGCTTGTAAAAATGTTTGTCAGGAGATCAACAAAAGAGAAAAAAAAGAACCTTTGTTAATTAAGCAGGGATGGGCAATTGATGAAAATATAAGAAAGAATGGAGCTTCTGGTGGTATAGCATCTGCGGTAGCGAGACTATTTTTAGATAGTGGTGGAATTGTATGTGCTAGTGTATTTAATTCCTCAGGATTTGTTTTCGATATTATTGAAAATGAGAAGGATTTAATTAAAATTGCTGGTTCTCGTTATATAAAAAGTAATCCTATTTATTGTTATAAAAAATGTAAAAATTTAGTTATAAAAGGTAGAAAGGTTCTATTTATCGGATTACCTTGTCAAGTTGCCTCATTTAAAAATTACATTCCTATTCAGTATCATAATTTAATTACTACGATTGATTTAATATGTCATGGTACTCCTTCAGTGAAATTATTTAATACTTTTTTAAATCAATACAAACTTAATTATAGTGATTTTAGTGATATTAAATTTAGGTCAAAAGGAGTTCTAAATAAATATTCATCAATTAAGAAACATAATGTAATGGATTCTTATACAATTGGCTTTTTGAATTCATTATTTTATACAGATAATTGTTATGAATGTAAATATGCAGATATTAATCGTGTCTCTGATATAACTCTTGGGGATTCTTGGGGATCTGAATTAAACAAAATTGAAATAGATAAAGGTATTTCATTAGTATTATGTCAAAGTGAAAAAGGCAAATTTTTACTTGATAATTCAAACATTATTTTAAAAGATGTGAATGTAGAACTTGCTATAAAAAACAACCATCAACTTAAAGAACCTTCGTTAATATCGCCTCGTCGAGAATGGTTTTTTAATAATTTAGAAAAAGGAAAACCATTTAATCTCCTAATTATGCGAGTATATCCAATAAAATTTTTAAAGCAATTTATAAAACAAATGTTAATTAGTTTGAAATTATATTCATTAGGAAATGGTAATATATTTTGTATTTTAAAGAAGAGGATAGAAGATGAATAATAAAGTTTTTTCAAATTTTATGTGGCGGTTTGCTGAAAGATGTGGTGCACAAATAGTTACATTTATTGTATCTGTATTTTTAGCACGTATTTTATCTCCAGAAGATTATGGTAAAGTTGCGTTAATAACAGTTTTCACTGTAATTTTACAAGTATTTGTTGACAGTGGATTGGGCACAGCTTTAATTCAAAAAAAAGATGCAGATGACTTGGATTTTTCATCAGTATTTTACTTCAATTTAGTTATATGTATTTTACTTTATTTAGGCATGTTTATAGCAGCACCTTTAATTGCAAAATTTTATAATGATATTTCTTTAACGCCAGTAATTCGTGTAATAAGCATAACTATTCTTATTTCAGGTGTAAAAGGTATACAGCAGTCTTATGTATCGAGAAATATGTTATTTAAACGCTTTTTTTATGCAACAATAGGTGGAACTATTTTTTCTGCTTTTTTTGGTATTATTTTGGCATATTTAGGTTGCGGTATTTGGGCTTTAGTAGCACAACAACTGTCAAATACAATAATAGATACATTAATATTGTGGATTACTGTCAAATGGAGACCAAAAAGAATGTTTTCTTGGACTCGTTTAAAAGGTTTACTTTCATTTGGTTGGAAATTATTGGCTTCTACATTACTGGATACAGTATATACAAATATACGTAGTCTTGTTATTGGGAAGATGTATTCTTCTTCTGATTTAGCTTTTTACAATCAGGGGGAAAAATTTCCGAGTGCGATTGTAAATAATATAAATGCTTCTATATCAAGTGTTCTTTTACCTACATTAGCAAATGAGCAAGATAATTGTGAACGAGTAAAAAATATGACGCGACGCGCTATAAAAACTAGTACATATATAATGGCACCGTTAATGATGGGACTTTTATTTTGTGCAGAACCTTTAACAAGGTTAATTTTAACAGAAAAATGGTTGCCATGCGTTCCTTTTTTACAAATTTTTTGTATTACTTACATGTTTTATCCAATTCATACTGCTAATCTTAATGCCATACAAGCAATGGGTAGAAGTGATTTGTTTCTAAAATTAGAAATTGCAAAAAAAGTTGTTGGTATTATTTTATTAATTTCAACAATGTGGTTTGGTGTAATGGCTATGGCATACAGTTTATTGATAAGTGCTTTAGCGAGCATGTTAATTAATTCATGGCCCAATAAAGAACTTCTGAGTTATAGTTTCAAAGAGCAAATGTTAGATATATTTCCATCAATTATTATAGCTTTTGTAATGGGATTGGTTGTTTCGATAATTAGTTTATTTGACTTTTCGACATTTCTAACATTAGCTATACAGATTCCTTTAGGGGCAGTTATCTATATATTTGAATCAAAATTATTTCATCTTGATTCGTTTGAATATTTATTAGGAATTTTGAAGTCTTTATTTATTAGAAATTAAATAATATTAAAAAGAGAGTGAGGTTAAATTATGACAAAAATATTAGTTACAAGATCTTCAATGCCTTCATATGAAGAATATTGTGAAGAAATCAAAGATCTTTGGGAGAGTCATTGGTTGACAAACATGGGTGTAAAGCACAAGAAATTGCAAGAAGAGTTAGAAGCGTATTTAGGTATTTCACATGTAGCTTTATATACTAATGGTCATTTAGCATTAGAAAATGCAATAGCATCATTAAATTTACCAACAGGTGGAGAGGTAATTACTACACCTTTTACTTTTGCATCAACAACCCATGCAATTGTAAGAAATGGATTGGTTCCTGTATTTTGTGATATTAAAGAAGATGACTATACTATTGATACAGTTAAGTTAGAACAATTAATTACTGATAAAACTGTGGCAATTGTTCCTGTCCATGTATATGGCAATATGTGTGATGTTGAAGAAATAGATCGTATTGCTAAAAAATATGGACTAAAAGTAATTTATGATGCTGCGCATGCTTTTGGGGTTAAGTACAAGGGAGTATCGGCTGCTTGTTTTGGAGATGCTTCAATGTTTAGTTTTCATGCAACTAAAGTATTTAATACTATTGAAGGTGGTTGTGTATGTTTTAAAGATGATAAATTCGTAACACTTTTAAATGATATGAAAAATTTTGGTATTCATGGCCCAGAATCTGTTCAATATGTTGGTGGAAATGCTAAAATGAATGAATTTCAAGCAGCCATGGGTATTTGCAATTTAAGACATTTAAATGATGAAATTGCAAAAAGAAAAAGAGTTGTTGAAAAATATAGAAGCAGACTTGAAGGGGTTGAAGGTATTAAATTATCATCAATACAAAAAGATGTAGAAAGTAATTATGCATATTTCCCAGTTGTATTTGATGGATATAAATATACCAGAAATGAAGTATTTGAAAAATTAGCTGCAGTAGGAATTGGTGCTAGAAAATATTTTTATCCATTAACAAATAGTTTTGAATGTTATCGTAATTATCCAACCGCTGGAACAAAAAAAACGCCAATTGCGCAACATATGGCACTAAGAGTATTGACTCTTCCTTTATATGCTGATTTATCACTAGAAGATGTAGATAGAATTTGTGATGTTATTTTAGGAGAGTAGTAAATGAAAAAAATTTTATTACTGGGTGGATCAGCTCAACAAATTATCGCTATTAAAACAGCAAAAAAACATGGATTTTATACTGTACTTTGTGATTTTCTTCCAGATAATCCAGGACAGCATGAAGCGGATAAGTTTTATTTGGTAAGTACTACTGATAAAGAAGCGGTTCTTGATGTGGCAATAAAAGAAAATATTGATGGTGTACTAGCATATGCTTCAGATCCCGCAGCTCCAACTGCAGCATATGTTGCTGAACAATTAGGATTACCAACTAATCCATATATTTCTGTACAAACTTTATGTAATAAAGATAAATTCAGAAAATTTTTAAAAGAAAATGGGTTTAATGCTCCAGTATCTAAAGGATACAATAATAATGATGTTGATACATCATTATTTTCTTTACCTGTAATTGTCAAACCAGTTGATTCTTCAGGCTCAAAAGGAGCTACAGTATTAAGAGATTGGTCTGATTTACAAAAAGTATGTAATTTTGCCTTTTCTTATTCGCGTTCTCATCGAATTATTATTGAAGAGTTTATTGAAAAAAAACATAAGTACCTTATTGGAGGAGATATTTTTGTTTATAATGGTAAGGTTATTCTATGGGGATTACTAAATTGTCATAGGGATTCACATGTTAATTCGTTAGTGCCAGTAGGAAAGAGTTATCCATTATTATTAGATGAACAAGATATAATTAAAGTTAAAAAAACTTTACAAAATATGATCGATAAACTCAAAATAAAATTTGGTTCCGTCAATGTTGAATTAGTTGTAGATAAATATGGTAAAGTGTGGCCTATAGATGTTGGACCTAGAGCAGGGGGAAACATGATACCAGATTTATTGGGACTTATCTTTGGCGTTGATGTTATCGAAATGGCTGTATTAACGGCAATGGGTGAAACTATAGAAAACAAAGTGCATAAAGGTATTCCTTATTATGCAACCCATAACTTACATACTAAAGAAAATGGAGTATATAAGACAATAAAATTTTCGGATGAATTAGAGAATAAAATTGTAAAAAAATTTATATATAAGAATCCAGGTGACAGAATCGAATATTTTGATAATGCTTCAAAAGCATTAGGTATTATATTCATGAAATTTGATAATAAATTGGAAATGGATAAAATACTAAATGATATAAACTTATTATATAAAGTGGTGATAGAATGAATGAAATAGGCGGATATATAGAGTTAGATACTTATACTGGCCAGATGGTACATGATGACGGAATCAAACTAAATTGTGGTAGAAATGCATTAGCCTATATTATTAAAGCAAAGAATATAAAAAAAATTAATATGCCAAAGTTTATGTGTGATTCAAATGATAAAGTCTTATCTGAAAATGGTGTAGAAGTAGTTTATTATAGTATTGGACTTGATTTTAAACCACAAATTAAAGATTATGATGGATGGCTTTATATTGTAAATTTTTATGGTCAATTGTCTAATGAGTATATAAAATCTTTGGGTAAAAATATCATTGTAGATAATGCACAAGCATATTTTCAAGAACCAATTACCGATATTGACACATTATATACTTGTCGTAAGTTTTTTGGTGTTCCAGATGGGGCTATTTTGTATACTGATAAATTAATTGAAGTTAAGGAAAGAGACGAATCTTATAAGAGAATGAATTTCTTGTTAGGTAGATTTGAAAGAAATGCAGATGAATTTTACCAAGAATACGTTGATAACAATCGTGTATTTAAAAATGAACCTCTAAAGACCATGTCAAAATTAACGGAAAATCTTTTACATGGAATAGATTATCAAGTTATCAAAAAAAGGCGGACACAGAATTTCACTTATTTAGATATGAAATTGGCATCTATTAATAAATTAAAATTAAATATTCCAAATGGAGCATTTATGTATCCATTGTATTTAGAGAAAGGTTTCGAAATACGAAAAAAATTGCAAAAATTAAAAATATTCATTCCAATACTTTGGCCCGCTGTGTTTAATATTTGTTCTGAAGATGAACTGGAATATGATATGGCAAAAAATATTTTACCCATTCCAGTTGATCAAAGGTATACAATTCAAGATATGGAATATATAGTCAATATGATTATGTATTACTCTAACTTAGAGAGAGGAAAATAAAGTATATGAAAAATCTATTAATGTTAGGAACTGCTAAGGGAAGCAAAGAGATAATATTAGAGGCAAAGCAAAGAGGTTATCATACTATCGTTACTGACTATTTAGATCCAAAAGATTCTAGAGCAAAATTAGTGTCTGATGAATATTGGATGATAAGTACATCAGATTTTGATACATTAGAAACAATGTGTAAAGATAGAGATATTAATGGAATCTGTAATGGAATAAGTACTTTCAACATTTCTGCAACAATGGAATTAACTAAACGATTAAATTTGCCTTGTTACTGTACGCCTGAATCATGGCATTATACTATTGATAAACGTGATTTTAAAGATGCATGTATAAAAAATAATGTACCTGTTGCAAAAGATTATTATCTTAGTGAAGAACCTACAGCAGAAGAATTAGAAAGTATAACATATCCTGTTGTTGTAAAAGCAATAGATCAAAGTGCTAATCGTGGTATGTCTTATTGCTTCTCTTCTGAGGAAATAAGTGGTGCAATAAAAAAAGCGAAATTAGTTTCAAATAGTGATACTGTTGTAATAGAAAGAATGTTAAAAGGTCATGAATATACTGCATGGTATGCTTTAGCCGAGGGTAAAGCAAGTTTAATAAATTTTGCAAAGATGTACCATAAAGATGGATATCCTAGTAATTGCTATTCTATCACGACTACATATACAGATAATTTAGATTTATATTTAAAAGAAGTAGATAAGAATATAAAAAAAGTATTTTCAGATATTGGATGTAAAGAAGGCATTGCTTGGATTGAGATGATGCTTGATGAAGATGGTCATTTTTATGTGATTGAGATGGGGTATCGAATGTCAGGTGATATGATGGCACTTGTTCATAAGAATGTTTGTAATTTCAACAGTTATGGTTGGTTATTAGACATTGCTGTTGGAATTAAACATACTGCAAATGATTTACCAAAGTTTGAAGAAAAGTTGCCAGAAAGTGTAGGATGTTCATATATTTTATGGAGTAAAAAAGGTGGTACAATCACAAAATGGGATGGTTTTGAAACATTAAATAATAAATACAATATTAATGTTGAAACCACATTAGGAGTTGGTAGTAAAGTAGAAAAGCACCAATATTTAGCTGTTATTACCTTTAATACTTCTAATTATTTAGAAATGTGTGAAGCAATAAGGTTTATAAATAATAATGTTGAAATTTGGAACGAAAATGAAAATATTATTGTTTATTATGATGATTTAGAATCATTAAAAATAGAATAGTGCTAATTTTTGGATTGGGGGAAATGAATGAAAAGCATAAGCAAAAATAAACAATTGAATACAGCTGATGTTATAGTAGTTGCTTTTGGAGCTATGATAGGATGGGGATGGGTTATCTCCTCCGGTGGTTGGATTCAACAATGTGGCATAGTAGGTACAATGATTGCATTTCTGATAGGCGGAATAATGATTTATTTTGTTGGATTAGTATATGCTGAGTTGACAACTTCATTACCTGAAAATGGAGGCGCAAAAGTATTTAGTCACCGTGCATTCGGTACGATAGGCTCTTTCATATGTACATGGTCTATAATTTTAAGTTATATCGGAGTTGTTTGCTTTGAAGCTTGCTCATTTCCAACAATTATACAATATATATTTCCAGGATTTTTAAAAGGATATTTATATACTGTTGAAGGATTTGACGTATATGCCACATGGTTATTTGTAGCTATTGTTTCTTGTATATTGATAACATATATAAATATTAAAGGTGTTAAAACAGCTGCTTTCATACAAAAAATACTAACAATCATTATAGCTGCAGTTGGTATTACTCTAATTATGGGTTCACTAATTAGGGGGAATGTATCGAATTTAAAAGGTCAATTGTTCGTAGGCGATGGGAATAAAGAAATAATAAGTAATATTTTATCGATTTCGATGGTTGCCCCTTTCTTTTTGTTTGGGTTTGATGTTATACCTCAAGCAGCTGAAGAAATTAATATTCCATTGAAAAAGTTAGGGAAATTAATTGTATTATCAATCACGTTAGCAGTAGCATTTTATGGACTTATTGTTTTTGCTATTGGATATGGAATGAATTCAAAAGAAATTTTATCATCTGTTAATTCAACAGGACTTGTTGCTGCGGATGCAATGGCAAAATTATTTCACAGTGAACTTATGGCAAAAATTTTAATTTTTGGTGGTATATGTGGCATCATCACAAGTTGGAATTCATTTTTAATTGGAGGAAGCAGAGCACTAGAGTCAATGGCTAGTTCATATATGATTCCTCATGTATTTTTTAAAAAACATAAAAAATATCAAACTCCATATATAGCATTAATATTTATTGGGATTTTATCAATAGTTTCATTGTTTTTCGGGAGACAAATGTTAGTTTGGATTTCGAATTGTGCCAGTTTTGCTTGCTGTTTAACATATTGTATTGTTTCTTTGTCATTTCTAAGAATTAGAAAAAATGAACCTGAGTTGGCAAGACCGTATAAAGTAAAACATTATCGATTTGTTGGTTGGATTGCAGTATTATTTTCTGGATTTTTAAGTGTAATGTACTTGATTCCAGGTACAGTATGTAGTATGACAAAACAGGAAATCGAAATAACTTTTTGTTGGGTGTTTATTGGGCTTTTATTTGGAATCTTTTATAAAACAAAATATAAAAATAAATTCGGTAATCATATTGAGTTAGATAAGCAAAATAGTAAATGATTAATCAATATTGTATAGAATTTTTCTAAATCTAGATTAAAAATAGCATATATCTTTATTAGTAAACACAAATATAATTAAATTATCTATTTTGTGGTAAAATAAAATGTGTTGATTTTAAAATTTATTAAAATATTTAATAGGTGATTAATAGGAAGGAATTTTATGAATACAAAATTAGAAAAAGATGATATTTTAGACGAAGAAAGTATTGATTTAAAAGAGCTTTTTCGTTCGATTTTAAGACATTTCAAATTGATTGTTATTTTATGTTTATTATCTTGTTGTTGTGGTTTCTTTGGAACTAAATTATTGATTGCTCCAACATATACGGCTAGTACATCAATTTATTTAACTCCACAGATTAGTGAGAGTGGTTCTTTGGATTATAATTCACAGATGGCAAATAGTAAGTTGGTTACGAATGCGGTGAATTTATTAACGCAGAATAACATTATGTCTGAGGTAGCCAAAGATGTTGGTTTGGATAGTGCTTCTAGTGTTAAAAAGTTTGTTAGTGTAACGAATGAGTCAAATACAGAGATTATTACAATTTCAGCTACGACAACAGATCCTAAATTATCTAAGGATATCGTAAATGATACAGTAAGTACGTTTATTCGTACAATGCAGAAGAATTTGAATGTTCGTAATATTGAGGTAGTTGATAAGGCTAAATTGTCTTATGTTCCTAGTGGGCCTAATGTTAAGAAGAATACTATGATGGCCGGGGGTGTTGGTTTACTTGTTGGTGTTGGTTATGCTGTATTGAAGTTCTTATTGGACAATCGTTTGCGTACAAAGGAAGAGGCAGAAAAGTATTTGGGTATTCCAGTGTTCTGCGAGATTCCTGAACTATAATGGCTAAGTATATTGATTTGCATTCTCATATTGCTTGGGGTATTGATGATGGTATGCCAAGTGTTGAGGATGCCATTCGTTCATTAGAGAATGCAAAAAAGGATGGTATTGTAGGTATTTGTAGTACACCGCATTTTATTCCTGGTCAATTAGATGTTCATATCTATAATGAAATGGTAACTCGTCAATTGGAATTAAGAAAGATGAGTCCTATCCCTATCTATTTTGGTGGGGAAGTTATGATGAATAGTGAATTCATTGAAGGATTAGAATTAGATTTATATCCTACTTTAAATAGTTCTCGTTATATGTTGGTAGAATATAATGTTCTTCGTGATATTCATTCGATTGATTATAGAGATGAATGTTTATATGAATTGAAGATGAAGGGTTTTGTTCCTGTACTTGCTCATATTGAAAGATATTTCCATGATGGTCTTGATTATTCAATCATTGATCATTGGGTTGATATGGGTTGTGTTCTACAATTGAATCGTACTTCGATTCTGGGGGTAAATGGAAAGAAAATACTATCGAATGCGTTGGAATTATTAGACAATGGATATTGTGATGTAATTTGTACTGATACGCATAGAGCTACAGGAAATAGAATCGAACAATTGAGTGATGTGTATACGGTTGTAGGTAAGCGTATAGGGTTTGATAATGCGGATATCTTATTTTATAGGAATCCAAAATTATTATTGAGTAATAAAGAGATATTAAATATTGAGGTTGAAAAGAAAAAGAAACTATTTGGTTTCTTTGGGAGATAGAAATGGCAAGAAAGAAAAGAAATCAATTTGATGTGGATGAAATCTATCGTGGATTACGTACAAATATTGAATTTAGTCAGATGGATGATGCGATTCAAGTAATCAACGTAGTAAGTACAATACCTAATGAAGGTAAGAGTACTGTAGCTTGTAATTTAGCTCGTATTATGGCAGCTAAATATAAAAATGTATTATTAATTGACTGTGATTTAAGAAATGCTTCAGTTCATAAAACACTTCAGATTTCAAATCGTTCAGGATTAACAAATATTATTTCAGAATTTAGAGAAGGTACTAGTATTCAATCTTATGAAGGAGTACAAAACGTACAATATGATGGTGGGTATACTTTATCAGTCATTACTGCAGGTCATAGAGTACCAAATCCTAGTGAAGTATTAGGATCAAAAAGATTAGCTAAATTTTTAAACCAAGCACGTCAAGAATTTGGATATATTATTATTGACTGTCCACCAGTAGCGGTAGCTAGTGATGCCATTCCATTATGTAACGTGAGTGATGGAGTATTATATGTAGTTGACTCTAAAACATCAGATAAACGTAAAGTTAAAGCAGCCATTAATGATGTTGAAAGAAATGGTGGTCACGTTATGGGTGTTGTATTAAACAAAGTAGAATCAGCAAGTGACAGTAATTATGGATATGGCTACGGATATGGTTATGGAGGAGAAGACAATGGTAAAAAGAAGAAAAAGAAATAGTTTTATTATTTTAGCTTCAACTCTATTACTAACTGGATGTGGAAATAGTGAATTAGAAATCACGCAAAACGATATCTTAGAAGTCGCAAGAGATGATGCGAATGCTACTAAAAAAGAATGTTCAAATGTATCGATTCAAGAAGAAAAGAAATACTATACTGTAAGTTTTGATACAACTACTGGATCTTATGAATATAAGATTGGTAAAGATGGTATTATACAAGAAAGAAATTATAAAAGAAGTAATAGTGAAGTTGTTTCTACAACTGAACCCGTAGAAGAGAAGAAGGAAGAAACGAAAACTGAAACAAAGAAAGAAGAAAAAAAAGAATCAACTTCTTTTGATGAAAATCAACAAGCAGCTATTGATGCAGCTCTTGCGAATGCAGGATTAGGACAAGAGGATGTAACAGACATTGGTTGTGCTTTAGATGAAGAAACACAACAATATACAGTTACATTTAACTTCCATGGTACGAATAATACTTCAACAGTTGATGCGCAAAGTTTTGCCGTATTATCAACTATTATGGGTTAATTTATTTTATAAGAAGCTCCTCTTTTGCAAATGGGTGGTAAGTGACAAATTATTACAGGCAGTGCTATAATTAGAACGCTTGTAGAAAGGCAAGCTCTTGAAGAGCTTCATGAGGTGAATAATCATCAAGAGGAACTTGGCGGTTCTGGTTATTCATCTCGTGAAACTCCGAACCGCCAAACACAAATGAATAAAAAAGAAC
>NZ_JACRWH010000058.1:0-14389 GCF_014306155.1 Holdemanella hominis
CTCTATGAAAATAAGGTCAAGCTTCCTAAGATTGGTCTTGTAAAGATAAAGAAAACACGAGCACCTAAAGGAAGACTACTGAGTGCAACGGTATCACAAGTACCAAGTGGAAAGTATTACGTTTCATTATGTTATACGGATGTAGAAGAAGTCTTATTTCCACTAACATACAATGAAACAGGTATAGATTTAGGTATCAAGGATTTTATCATATTGAGCAATGGAGAAAAGGTAGAGAATCCAAAATATCTGAAGAAGTCGATTGAGAAACTGAAAAAGCTACAGAAGCAGCAGTCACGAAAAACAAAGGGCGGCTGCAACTGGATCAAAAACAGAATCAAAATCGCGAGACTTCATGAAAAGATAGCGAATCAAAGAATGGATTTTGTCAACAAACTATCTACAAGAATCATTACAGAATATGACATCATCTGCATCGAAGACTTAAAAGTAGAGAACATGCTTAAAAACCACAATCTAGCCCAGTCTATATCGGATGTATCCTGGTCAAAGTTTACCACACAGCTAGAATATAAAGCCGAGTGGTATGGAAAGGTGATCAAGAAAGTAGACACATTCTATGCGAGCAGTCAAACCTGTCATTGTTGCAGATATAAGAATGAAGAAACAAAAGATTTAAATGTAAGAGATTGGACATGTCCAAAATGTCATGCAGAACATGACAGAGATGTAAATGCATCCATCAATATATTGATGCAAGGCATATTAGCAAATTAGCTAAAAACAAAAACAACCGCAGGAACTGCGGGGATAGCTTGGTAAGAAAGGTTTCGATAGAAACCTGTTCCCAATAATCTCGTCACTTCAGTGATGAGAGGTTCAAGGAAGGTCATAAGTTTTTCGTAAGTGGAAGTGGCCACTCCCATACAATGGCAGAAGAGATGTATGCTCGTGCAGGTGGTTTAGCTTTTGTGGTTCCCATTTTGACAAGTGAACTTACGATGACGGAGCATCCGACAAAAAGTTCAAACATTGAAAGACTTAGTGGTTATGCCAAAATCTTAGCAGAGTTATATGGTATATCTTGTGGTGATGTCGTTTTGATTGCATCCAATTCTGGGCGTAATGCCTATCCAATCGAACTTGCACTTGAAGCTAAAAGTCGTGGTGCACATGTAGTTGCCATCACAAGTATGAAACATACAACTGCTCAATCTTCTCGTCATTCTTGTGGAAAGAATTTGTACCAAATTGCAGATATTGTCATTGATAATTGTGGAGAAATTGGAGATTGTGCTTTATCTATTGATGGTTTGGATGCCAAGTTTTGTCCAACATCAAGTATGGCCAATTCTTTCATTGCACAATGTATCAATGTGGCATGTGCCGAATATTTGATCGAACACAACGTAGAAGTACCTGTTTTTTCTTCTTTAAACTGTGATGGTACGGAAGAAAGAAATGATAAATTATTTAAAAAGTATACACGTATGTATTAGAATAAAGGGGGCGAGGTGCTTATGAATAAAAGAAATTTATGGATATATATATTTGGAATCACAATCATCATTATTGGATTGATTAAATTGGATACATTGATTTCTATGGTATCTATATTATGGAATGCATGTAGAGTTTTAGTGTTTGGAGCTATGATGGCTTTTGTGATTAACTTGGTTATGGCTAAGATTGAAAAGCGCTTAGGTTTTATGAAGAAGGGGAAGCGTGCAACAAGCCTGCTTCTTTCTTTGATTTTAATTTTTCTTTTTGTGTATTTCTTAATTACACTCGTTGTTCCATCGTTAAGCGAAGCTATTGGAGTGATTGTGGCTGTATTGCCAAAATATTTTGAGAATACACAGAAATTTTTGGTGAATTTATTTGAGAACAATCCACAGCTTGCGGAATCTATTAATAACTTAGATATCAACTGGAAAAATTTGATTCAATCCGGTATTAATGTTCTTTCGACTGGTGTTACCAATGTTGTAGGCACGACATTTAATGTTGTGACAGTCATAGTGAATAGTGTATTTAATTTTGTGTTGATGTTTATTTTCGCAATCTATGTTTTATTAGAGAAAGAAAGATTCGTTCAGTTGTATCACCGTTTAACGAATCTATATCTAAGCGAAATTGTGAAATGTAGAATAGATAAGTGTTTGCAAATTATTAATCAGACTTTTAGTGCTTTTATTGGTGGACAATGTATTGAGGCAACTATTCTAGGGACACTATGCACATTGGGTATGATTATACTACGTATGCCATATCCGGCTATGATTGGAACATTAGTTGGAGTTATTAATATTATTCCGATGATTGGAGCTTATATTGGTGGGGCGATTGGTATGTTTATGGTATTTACTGTAAGTCCAATTATGTCTCTTTGGTTCTTATTATATTTATGTATTCTTCAACAAATCGAAAGTAATGTGATCTATCCACATGTTGTTGGAAATTCAGTAGGATTACCAGGAATCTATGTCATGATGACTGTTGTGATTTTTGGATCTTTAGCAGGTATTCCAGGTATGTTTCTAGGAATTCCTACAATGGCAAGTGTGTATAAAATTGGTGTTTTATATCTAAATCGAAAAGAACGCTTAAAAGAAATGAATGGATGACGAAAAATCGTCCATTTTTTCTTATATGCATGATATAATGTTGTGGCAAAGGAGATCAGTTATGTTTGATGAAATTCATGAAGAGTGTGGTGTGTTTGGTGCATATCGCGTAGATAATGCAGCAAGTATTACGTATTATGGTTTGCATTCCTTGCAACACAGGGGTCAGGAAGCGAGTGGTATTGCCGTTTCAGATGGCGAAAATATCACTTTACAGAAAGGAAAAGGCTTGACTGTAGATGTTTTTCAAAAAGAAAAATTAGACTCTATGGTCGGAAGATTAGCTGTTGGGCATGTTCGTTATAGTACAGCGGGCGGTCAGGAAAATGAAAACATTCAGCCAATTGTATCAAAGGGACATAATGGAAGTTTAGCTATCGTTCATAATGGACAGATTGTTAACGAGAAAGAGCTTCGTATTGAACTTGAAAATGAAGGGGCTATTTTCCAGGGAACAAGTGATAGTGAAATTATTCTTCACTTGATTCAGAAACAAAAAGGTACTTTAAAAGAACGTGTCATGAAGACTGCAAATCGTATTGAGGGTGCATTCTCTTTCTTAGTTATGAATGAGGATACTATTTATGCGGTTCGTGATCGTCATGGTTTAAGACCTTTAAGTTATGCCAAAAGTAAAGATGGCTACGTAATTAGTAGTGAAACATGTGCTTTTGAAGTTATGGGAATTTATGAAAGTGTGGATTTAAAACCAGGAGAAATCGTAGAGTTCCATAAGGGTATTGTGAAACATGAATTTTATTCAACAAATACAGATAACCATATGTGTGCAATGGAGTACATTTATTTCGCAAGACCAGATAGTGTAGTGGAAGGTATCAATGTACATGCGTTCCGTAAGGCTACAGGATCTATTCTTGCCAGAGAAGATAAAGATTTACATGCGGATATCGTTATTGGTGTTCCAGACTCATCTTTATCAGCAGCCATTGGTTATGCAGAAGAGGCGGGTATTCCATTTGAAACTGGATTGATTAAAAACCGTTATGTAGGACGTACATTTATTCAACCTACACAGGCGATGCGTGATCGTAGCGTTCGATTAAAATTAAGTCCTGTATCTAGCGTGGTTAAAGGAAAATCAATTGTTATGATTGATGATTCGATTGTACGTGGTACGACTTCAAGAAGAATTGTACAATTATTGAAGGATGCAGGAGCTACCCAAGTACATGTTCGTATCGCTAGTCCAGTCATCACGAGTCCATGTTTCTATGGTGTAGATACTTCTACAAAGGATCAATTGATTGGTGCTCAGATGAGTGTAGAAGAAATTCGTGACTACATTCATGCGGATACATTACGTTTTATGACCGAAGAAGAAATGAAGGAAGCTACGCATGGCGTTGGTTTATGCTTGGCATGTTTTAATGGAGAATATTGTACAAAATTGTTCTCATATCAAGAAGAGTTGGATAAATAATTATGACTATAAAGTGTTTGGCTTTTGATTTAGATGGAACTTTACTTTTAGACGAATCGAAAAGAATGGATCCAAGAACGGTGGATTCGATTCAAAGGGCGATGGCACAAGGTATGCACGTTGTGATTGCGTCGGGTCGAGATAAAAACGGATGTAAATTTGTATATGAACCATTGGGATTAGAAAATGGAAATCATTTTTTGGCATTGGTAAACGGACAAGTTGTATATGATTTTGAAAATAAAGAATATGATTTGGATGATGTTTTAACGGCAGAAGATGGAGTTAAGATTCAGAAAGTTTGTAAGCAATTTGGTGTAGAGGGAATTTTTCAATGTGGATATGATTTTTATAGTTACATATCTTCATTGAATCGTGTAAAGAAAAAAGTCAAAAATGCCATTTTAGGAGAGCCAGATGATTATGGCTTGAAGGATGGCAAAGAAAATCGTAATTTTATTGATTTGCCTTTTGAAGAAATTCGTTTGACGCAAGATATCAATAAAGTGATTATGGTGCATTCTCCTAGATTCTTTGAAAAGAATTTTGAAGGAATTAAAGCGGCTTTAAGTGATTATGATGTATTGTTGATTGGTCCAGATTGGCTGGAAATTATGCCAAAACATGTCAACAAGGCTAGTGCATTGTGGAAAATCTGTGATAGGCTTGGAATCAGCATGAATGAGGTCATGGCTTTTGGAGATGCACAAAACGATTTGAAGATGCTTCAACAAGTAGGTATTGGTGTAGCTATGGGGAATGCGATGGATGAAGCTAAGTATGCAGCTACTGTAGTTACGGACACAAATATGAATAATGGTATTGGAAAAGTCATTGATGCTTTGTTGGCGGGCAAAGAAATGGACTTACGCAAAGGCTTGTTATAGAATAGAATCAGATAAGGAGGAACCTTGTATGAAAATTGTAAATACAGAAGAATTTAACGCATTAATGAACGAAGATGCAGTTTTAGTCGACTTTTTCGCAACTTGGTGTGGACCATGTAAAATGTTGACACCTGTACTTGAATCAGTCGCAAATAAATTAGATGGAAAAGTGAAAATTGTAAAGGTGGATGTGGATGAAAGTCCAGATTTAGCGCAAAGATTTGGTATTATGTCTGTTCCAACAATGATTCTATTTAAAAAAGGACAACAAGCTGCAGCATTCTCAGGATATATGCCTGAGGCAATGTTGATGCAAAATATTGAAAGTAAACTATAGGATGATTCGTCATCCTATTTTCTTTAGGGGGAAAATATGTATTATATCGCATATGGAAGTAATTTAAACAAAGAAGAAATGAAGCAACGATGTAAAGATGCGAAGTTTGTATCTTTGGCAAGACTTGAAAACTATACACTTACATATCGTGGAAATCCTGGACGAGCTTATCTTACAGTAGATAAGAAAAAAGGGGATTTTGTGCGAGTAGCTATATGGGATGTGAGTGAAAAGGATAAGAAGAGTTTAGATGAATATGAAGACTATCCATACTTATATGATTGTTTTGAAGAAAAGGTATTATTAGAAAACAATGAAACAACCACTGGTTTTATCTACCAAATGTATGATCGTTTTCCAATATGTAAACCAAGCGATTCGTATATGGAACGTTGTAAACAAGGCTATAAGGATATGGGTTGGGATTCTTCAATTTTAGATTTTTAATGAATTTTAAGGTTTGGTGTGTCATAATAGAAAGAAAATAAGGGGACTTTAAAAATGGAAAATTGGAGATACTTAATTTTAAGTTTAGTTTTATCCTTGTTCATTCATTACTACGTCACAGCTGTTTTAATGGAAATTTTTGGCATGGGATGGTATCCAATTCAATTCGTCGTATGGTGCATTGAACTGGTTGTTATATATGATGCGTTGATGTTTTTTACGAAAAACTGGAATGTAAAACATCGAGCCATGTTTTTCTTTGTATATTATATATTTTTGATTATTGCCCTATTGATACGCTATGATCAAGGTATCAGCATTATTCAATTGAATCCATTTGCCTGTCTTAGAGAAATCTATTATGGTTCTTGGACAGAGTGGATCGTATTCGCATTTAATATTGGATACTTTATGTTTATGCCATGGGTGAATGGACTGCTTATTTCATCAAATAAAGAAAACTTTATTGTTTCTGTATTCATTGGTTTTCTGTGTGAATTTATGCAGTTGATCTTTCATAGAGGCGTATTTGATTTAGGGGATATTTCTCTATATGTAGTTGGAATCTTGTTGGGAATTTATGTAAAAGAAAAGTACCATGTTCATTTAAAAGAAAAGAGTGAAGTACATGACAATTAAAAAGGTTGCGATATTCGGTGCGGGAGCTATTGGCTCCTATTGTATTTATGGTTTATCAAAGTGCGATATACAATTAAGTGTCATCGCAAAAGATGAACGAAATGAAAGATTAAAAAAGAATGGTTGTTTAATCAATGATGTCATTTATCATCCCGAAGTATTAACGCCTGAAGAAGCACATGGAGTAGATCTTCTTATTGTATGTTTAAAATACAATGCATTGCCAGATGCTTTAGAAGATATTCAACAAATTGTAGGTGAATATACATTAGTGATGTCTTTAATGAATGGTGTGGATAGTGAACAAATCATAGGTGATCAGATTGGTATGCAGCATATGGTGTATTCATTGATTAAAGTTGCAAGTCATAAAGAAGACTTAGGATATGTATTTGATCCAGAAACAACGATTGGAATTGTACTAGAAGAAAATAAGGAAATCGATGAATTGTTTAGTCAAAGTGATCTACATTATCGAACAACTTCCTATATTCAGGAAGAAATATGGAATAAGTTTCGTTTAAATGTAACGAAAAACTTACCTCAAGCTATTCTTGGAGCAGGTGTTGGATGTTATTCGGATAGTGATCATGTGAAAGCTATACAGTCTGGATTAAAGGATGAATTAGAGGCTATCGCAAAAGCTAAAGGTATTGATATGTCAAAGGCTGATCCAAGTGCAACACGTGGTAGTGCAGTGCCTAAAACGGCCAGATATTCTACACTGCAGGATTTGGATGCCAAAAGGCATACGGAAATTGATATGTTTTCGGGTGCAATAATGAAGATGGGAATAGAACTAAATATTCCAACGCCTTATAATGAATTTGTATATCATATCATCAAGGCGATGGAAGAAAAGAATGACGGTTTATTTGACTATAAATAAAGAGAAGTGATTTGACTCACTTCTTTTCTTTTAGAATGTAGAATGTATTTTTTCCTTTTCCATGTTGACTGATTTGACCTCTTCTTTCATTCTATTTAATCAGTTTTTTTTAACCATTCTACCCATACTAATCAATAAATGAATTTTTTTTCTTATTGTTGCATACAATCCTTCTTAATGATAATGAACAAGTAAAAGAAGATTGACAGAGAATAGAATATTGCATATTTTAATAATAAAAGATGGGAATGCTTATGTTGATGTTTGAATTGGAGGTGTTGATAATGAAGGATTATGTTGCGTATTTGGATAACAAAAAAAGAATTACTCTTAGAGGAGCGACTTATCAATATTACAATGTTAAAGAATATGGAAATGGTTGTATTATTCTCAAACCTCGGGAATTGTCAGTGTCAAAGAGCATTTCATCTAGAACCTTGGCAGATATGGATCGTGCGGTAAGTGATTTTAAACGTGGAGATGTTTCTTCGGCTATTGATTTGTCGGATTTTTCAAAGGAATAATAAATGAATGAAAAAGAAGTGATGTTACTCACTTCTTCATGTTAGTCTAGATTGTATAATTTCTTATATTTTTTGATTAAATAATCTGTGTAGTAATCAGGATTAAATGGTTCTCCACTTACTTCTTCTACGATTTCAGCCATAGATTTACTTGCAGCATAATGGTGTACATTTTCTTTTAACCAGTTTGTGATTTTTTCAAAGTGGTTTGTTAGTAGGGCTTCTTCTACGTCAAATTGTTTTTCCATTGTTGCATACAATTGTGCAGCATAAGCACTACCCAATGCGTATGTTGGGAAGTATCCTAAATAGCCTGTAGACCAGTGCATATCTTGTAAGACACCTTCTTTATAGTTTGCAGGACGAACACCTAAATATTCTTCGTATTTATCGGCCCATAGTTCTGGTAACTTATCATAATCTACATTGCCTTTCGCAATTTCTTTTTCGATTTCATAACGAACCATAATGTGTAATGGGTATGTTAATTCATCCGCTTCTGTACGAATCAAAGCACATTCAGTTTTATTGATCATGTTTACTAACTCGTCAACAGACACATCTTTAAATTCTGGGAATAAATTTACTAATTGATTATAGTTTGCTTGCCAGAATGCATGACTTCTACCAACGTGGTTTTCTAAGAAACGAGATTGCGATTCGTGCGCAGCCGAACCAACAGCTTGTGTAAGCATGGTTCCTTCAAATGCAGGATCCATTTGTAGTCCATAAAGAGCATGTCCATATTCGTGTACAGTTGAAAGGATAGCACTCAAAAATTGGTCTGGATAATAGTGTGTTGTGATACGAGCGTCGTTGCTTGAGAAGAAATCTGTGAATGGGTGTTCTGTCGTTGAAAGGTATACTTTACCAAAATCTACTTTCATGAAGTCACAAATAACATCCATAAATTTTTCTTGGCGATCCACTGCATAAGTTTCATGAAGTAAGTCATCATTGATTTGTGGTTTGTTTTGAATTTCATGAATTAATGGAACTAATTTTTCTTTAACATTATTAAAGAATGCATCATATTTTTCTTGTGTCATTCCCTTTTCATAACGATCCAATAATACATCATACGCATTATTTCCATTGAATTTAGGATCATATTCTAAAAGGTGCAAAGTCTCTTTCATGATGGCTTGTAAATGCGGTTTGAAATGTTCATAGTTATCTGCTTCTTTAGCTTCATGCCAAGCAAGTTCACTATCTGCTTTGACTTTGACATAGTTCGCATATACATCACTAGGAATGTTTTCAGATTGAGCTAATGCTTCAAGACGATAATCGACTTCTTTCTTTTCTAAACTTCCTTCTGGCAATGTCTTTGCGTATTCCTTGATTTTTTTGATTGTTTCTGGATCATTTTCAATGATGAATGCTTGTTTAGATAGTCTAGACAACATTTCATTTGAATAAGGAATTCCTTTCTTAGGTGCAATTGTCATTTGTTCAAAATAGATTGTTGAGAATGCCAATGAGAAGGCATCTAATGTTCTTTCGTATTCTTGATAGAATGGTTCAAATTTTAACATGGTTAAATCCTCCTTCTTGTATTGTAACACAAAGAAAAGAATAGTCATTATATAATGAAAGCGAATTTTCAAAATGGTGATATAATACAGAAAAAAGGAGTAAAGAGTATGGATGCAATTTTTAATCGTACAAGTATAAGAAAATATAAACAAGAATCATTAAAAAAAGAAGAGATTGATTTGATTTTAAAGGCGGCATTTAGTGCACCTAGCGCTAGAAATAGTCAGCCTTGGCAATTTATTGTTGTTCAAAACAAAGATACATTAAAGGATTTAAGTCAAATGACACCCTATGCATCTTTTCTAAAAGATGCAGCTATGGGAATAGTTGTTTGTGCAGATAAAAATAAGAATGATAGTTTGGATTATTGTCAACAAGACTTGGCAGCGGCTACAGAGAATATGTTGGTTGAAGCGAAAAGTTTGGGTATTGGTTCATGCTGGCTGGGTGTGTATCCGAATGAAGAGCGTTATTTGGCTTTAAACCAATATTTTAAATTGCCAAAAGGAATTGTTCCAATGTGGATGATTTCATTTGGATATATAGATCAAGAAGAGGTTGTAAAAGATAAGTTTGATTCTTCAAAGGTGCATTATGAAAAGTATTAATATTGTTGAGTGTAAAAATGAGGATGATTTAAAAGAAATAGCTATTCTTGCCGAAAAGATTTGGCATGAATTCTTTCCTGGAATCATTTCAGAAGCACAGATTGATTATATGGTAGAAAAGTTTCAAAGTTTTGATGCCATGCAAGACCAAGTAAAACATCAGCAGTATCATTATCATAAGGTATATGAAGGTGATGAGTTGGTTGGATATATTGGTTTGCAGAATCGGCCGGATCGTTTATTCTTGTCTAAACTGTATTTAAAGGATTCAGCTAGAGGAAAGCACTATGCGACTGAAATGTTTGAGTATGTAAAGAAACAGGCAGAAAAGTATTGTTACTCATCTATTTATTTGACTTGTAATAAATATAATAAACATAGTCTAGCTGTATATGAGAAGTTTGGTTTTCAATGGATTGATTCTGTACAGACAGATATAGGAAATGATTTCATCATGGATGATTACATCTTAGAATATCGATTAGGGACATTTTAATAAGTGTCCTTTTTCTAGTTCGAAAATAATTCCTTCATAATAGGCTACCAAACTCATCTAAGTATTTAATCGATATAAATAGTGTCAATAATTCTTTAAGAATCATGCATACCTAATTTACCTTAGATGAATTTGGTAACCTATCATGATTTTTTTCCTTTTGAGACATCTGATATAACTGGGTGATTTATTTTGTGTTTATAAAACAATTTTTTAAAAATTTACCGGATTTAATAATGTTTTCACATTGGATCTTTATAATAAAAATTGGCTACTGGATGTGGTTGGTGGTTGCCTCTTGTTAAGGAGATTTAAAGCCTTGAATCTTGAATTCCAGGTAAGTAGATCCTTCTATTTTTTTGCAGGAGGAAAGCTTATGCATATATATCTACATATTGATGTTGCTTTTGTTTTATTTGCCATAGTAGAAATACTAAAAGTAACATTGATTATTATAGAAAAATGCAAAAAGCACTAATCACCACTAGCAATGGAAATAGATTAGTGCTTCAGCATTAACTATATTTCAGAGCAGCCACTGCTTTTCCAGTAGCTTTTCTCTATTTGTATTATACCGATAAAGGAATGGTTATGCAAATTTATTGGATTATTATGGTTTAGATGCAAAGCATATCAAAGAATTTGTTGAATCATTAAAATAAGATGGAGTTTGACTTCATCTTTCTTTTTTTGAAAAAATTTTTAGAATATGATATTGTCAAAGGGTGATTAAAGAGGGATGTTGAATATGGATATGAAGAAGATACAGGAGTTACCAACTCCAGAAGAATTAAAGAAGGAGTTTCCTTTGCCTTATAAGGTGCAAAAAATCAAGAAACAAAGAGATCAGGAAATTGAAGATATTTTTACTGGAAAAGATGATCGTTTAATTTTAATTATTGGTCCTTGTAGTGCGGATCGTGAAGATTCGGTTTTAGACTATATGAATCGTTTGGCTGTTTTACAGGAAAAAGTAAAAGATAAGATTTTTATGATTCCACGTGTCTATACAAATAAACCTCGTACAAAGGGTGTTGGATATAAGGGGATGTTGCATCAGCCAGATCCACATGCCGAAGAGGATATGTTGAAGGGAATCATTGCGATTCGTAAACTGCATACAGATGTAGTAACACAAACTGGTTTTACTTGTGCAGAAGAGATGCTGTATCCAGAAAATCATGCGTATTTATCGGATTTATTAGGATATGTTGCCATAGGGGCAAGAAGCGTTGAAAATCAACAACATCGTATTGTGGCTAGTGGTGTAGGAATTCCTGCAGGAATGAAGAATCCGACAGGTGGAGATCTTACAGTCATGATGAATTCTATTGTGGCAGCGCAAGCCGATCAAAGATTTGTATATCGTGGCTGGGAAGTACAGACTGAGGGAAATCCACTAGCTCATGCGATATTAAGAGGATATGTGGATAAGTTCAATCATGCGCATGCGAATTATCACTATGAAGATTTGATGGAGTTGATTCACTTATATGAAAAGTCAGATTTAAAGAATCCGGCTTGTATTGTAGATTGTAATCACTCGAATTCAAATAAACAATATTTAGAACAGATTCGTATTGCCAAGGATGTTATGCATTCTAGAAGTAAATCGGAAGATATCAAAAAGCTGGTGAAAGGCTTAATGATTGAAAGTTATTTAGAGGATGGAAATCAGCCAACAGATGGTAATGTGTATGGAAAGTCGATCACAGATCCTTGTCTTGGCTGGGATAAGACAGAACAATTGGTTTTAGATTTATATGAGTTGTGCGATTAGGAAGCGTTGTAAAATGGTACCCACAAGTGAGTATCACAACTGTCACGTTGTTGTCCTCCTTATGGGTACCATTTTAGATTTTAAATGATCTTCATCCTTTTCTTAATATGTTTCCTTTGTAGAAATTTCAGCTGGCTTATTTAAGATATACATGAATTCTTCACCCGTAATTGTTTCTCTTTCATATAAGAATTTGGCAAGTTCATGTAACTTCATTTTGTTGTCTTCTAGAATTTGATAAGCCTCGTCATGTGCTTTTTTAATTAATGAGATGGTTGCCTCATCAATCTTAGTCGCTGTTTCATTTGAACAAGCTAAGGATGTATCGCCACCCAAATATTGGTTGTTTACTGTTTCTAAAGCTGTCATACCAAATTCATCCGACATTCCTAATCGTGTAATCATGGCTCTGGCTAGTTTCGTGGCTTGTTCAATATCGTTGCTCGCACCACTTGTGATCGAATTAAAAATTAATTCTTCAGCACAACGACCACCTGTATACACCATGATCTTTTGGAAAGCTTCCTCTTTTGACAATAGGTTTTGTTCGTTTTCTTCTACTTGCATAGTGTATCCCAAAGCCCCTTTTGTACGAGGAATAATTGTGATTTTATGAACGGGAGCCGTGTTTTTACATTTAGCAGCCACTAGTGCATGTCCAATTTCATGATAAGAAACAATCATTCGTTCTCGATTTGAAATCACTGCTCCCTTCTTTTGTTCACCGGCAATAACGATTTCAATGGCTTCTTCCAAGTCTTTTTGAACCACCGTTTTACGATGATCACGAACCGCTAATAAAGCCCCTTCATTAATAATATTGGCAAGTTCGGCACCACTAGCTCCAGCACTAGCTCTTGCGATAACATTAAAATCAATGTTGTTAGAGCATTTGATGTCTTTGGCATGTAATTTAAGAATGGCTTCACGACCGGCAAGATCAGGAAGTTCAACTGGAATTCTTCTGTCAAAACGACCAGGACGTGTTAAAGCAGGATCTAATGAGTCAGGACGGTTTGTGGCGGCAAGCAATACGACGCCTTTGGATCCATCAAATCCATCCATTTCAGCAAGCAACTGGTTCAATGTTTGTTCACGCTCATCATTACCATTCATGCCTGCGCCATCACGTTTTTTACCAATGGTATCAATTTCATCGATAAATACAATACATGGAGCTTTTTCACGAGCTTGTTTAAATAGGTCACGCACTTTAGCGGCTCCTCTACCAACAAACATTTCTACGAATTCACTACCTGAAATCGAGAAGAATGGAACGCCAGCCTCACCCGCAACGGCTTTGGCAAGTAATGTTTTACCGGTTCCAGGAGGACCGACTAATAAGGCTCCTTTTGGCATCTTGGCACCAATCTCTTTATATTTAGCTGGATTGTTTAAGAAGTCTACAATTTCTTGTAAGTTTTCCTTCGCTTCTTCTTGTCCAGCTACATCCTTGAATGTTTTTCCCGTTTGTTCACCAACATAGACTTTGGCATTGCTCTTTCCTAGATTGCCTAGACCAAAACCAGAGCCTTGTGAAAATGACATTTGATCATCTCCGCCCATTTTCTTTTGCATACGCTTAAACATCCATGATCCAAATGCCCAGAAAATGATTAATGGTAAGAAAAAGGAAATTAAACTCGATAAAATTGGATTCATTTGTTCTTGATAGACTTGTCCAAATTTAGCTCCAGATTTATCCAATCGGTTGACTAAATCTGAATCATTCATAACACCTGTTTTATAGGTTTTATCTGTTGAATTTTTCTTTAATGTGTAATAAATATTGTGATTTTCAATTTGAACGGTATCAATCTTCTTTTCTTCAATTTTATTTAAGAAATCAGAATAGTTTGTGGTTTCAAGTTTAGATTGTTGAAACATAGGAAATATGATAAAGTTTAGAGCCATAATGACAATCAATATGATCATGTAATATCTATATAAAGGCTTCTTTTGTTTGTTCATGAGTGTTCCTCCTTAAGAAATTGATTACATTATACACCTTATTAGCACTTTCGCAAGCGGAGTGCTACATATTCCATAATTCCACATAATTTAAAAGAAAATGCTATAATAGGAATGTTTAGGGAGCTAACTATATAAAATTCAAGTGTTTTTTATGAAAAAGTTTGAAAATACAAAATAACTAGATTTTTTAGTTAGTTTTAAATTGATCTTTGAAAATGTGAATATTGGATTAAATTTAGG
>NZ_JACRWH010000059.1:0-13790 GCF_014306155.1 Holdemanella hominis
AATTTGAAATTGAAGAACTACGAGGATACATTGACATAAGATTCGAAGAATTATATGACAAGTTAACTGGATACATTGATTTCAATCATTCAAATCACCCATTATAAAAGAGCAGAGATTTTAAACATCTCTGCTTCCTAGTTAATAATCCTTTAAACACTCATAGGGTTTTCAACCCTATAATTCTTGAAGCCAACTTTTAGTCGACCCTATCTAATTGCGGATCACCCATTTTAATTCACTTTGACTTTCTTTTGTCTTAATATCTCAAAACTAAATACAGCAGCAGCACTGGCTGAATCTAAGGCATTTCTAAAATCTCTACCGTATTCTACGACAATATTTTGTTTGGATGCTGCCGTAATAGTTGAGCTAAGCCCTCTTAAGGCACCGCCTAAACATAAACAGAAATCCGATTCAAAAGTATAGTCATAGAGTCCTTCGGCATCTTTTCTGTGGGCACACAAAATAGGAAGTTCATTCTTTTTACAATAGTCTACTAATTCTTCATCTGAGTCTACAAAGTAGATCGGTAGTTTTTCATAAGCACCCGCACTTGCCTTTAAAATGGTTTGTTCAGCAAAGCTCCAGTCTCGTTTTGGAAGAATCATCGCATCACATCCAGATGCATAGAGAGTCCTTGAAATACTTCCCAAATTATATGGATCTTCTACGCCGTCGATGTAACAAAGAAATCCATGGACATGTGTTTCAATAAGTTGAGGAATTTGTTTTTCTTCAGCTATAAGTAAAATACCACCATGTGTTTTACCTGTTGCTAAGGCATTGATTTCATCACGCGAATAAAAGATGACTTCACAACCACAATTTTTGGCAATTTTAGCCAAATATCTTGTATCTTTTGTATTTTTTTTCTTATCAATATATAGTTTTTTACAATCTCGAGACCCTGCTTCTAATAGGGCTTTGCAGGAAATGGCCCCTTCAAATATTTTTTCCATACAACTATTATAATGGCTTTTATAATTTTTTTCTAGATGTTATTATATATGGTATGGAAGGAGTCTTACTTAAATGCATTTTAAATTAACCCAAGAAATGAAACAGCGAATCATCGTTTATTCTACGTCTTTCATTATCGCAATCTTATTTTTTACAATATTGAATAAGTTTAAAGACATTAAACGAGCCATTCAGTTTATATTAACGATACTATTTCCTTTCCTTCTAGGAATTGGATTGGCGTTTATATTAAACAATCCACAAAAATGGGTTGAAGATAAGTTACTACAGAATATTCCAATGCATAAAAGCCACAAAAGAATACTATCAACTACTCTTGTGTTTATATTAACCATTGGATTCTTGATCTTATTTTTCTCCATTATAATTCCGAATACGATTGATTCTGTGCGACAATTTTCTAAAAACGTTGCGGATTATTCCGATACTTTAATTGAATACACAAAAGATTTTGCGTATAAATTAAACATTTCAGAAAAACAAGTTGAACAAATGCTGATCAATTTTGACGTCACACAGAAAATCACAAGTGTAGTCACTGAATCGATTCCTAAAATTGCTTCTTACTCTTATAGCTTTGTGAAAGGATTTATTAACTTGATTTTAGCTTTCGTTTCCGCATTCTATATCTTATTGGATCGTGAAAAACTTGTTAAGGGCATAAAAAAGTTAAATTACTCATTATTTGATAAAAACTTTGCGAACTACTTAACTCTTTGGACAAATGACGCGAAGACTGTATTTGAACAATATATCGTAGGAAATATCATTGACTCATTTATTGTCGGTGTTATCTGTTACTTTGGTGCCTTAGTATTACAGCTACCTTACACAAGTATGATTGCCCTAATTATCGGTGTCACAAACGTCATTCCCGTCTTTGGGCCATTCTTAGGTGCTATTCCCGTCATCATTATCTTATGTTTGATTGACCCATTCTCAGCCTTGATTTTTACAATCTTTATCTTCATCCTTCAACAATGCGATGGAAACATTATAAAACCGATTGTTCTTGGAGATAAACTAGGAATGTCAGGCTTTTGGATTTTATTCTCTGTTACTGTTGGTGGTGCATTATTTGGCATTGTTGGAATGTTTTTAGGTGTTCCAATCTTTGCACTTATCTATGCAGGTGTACAAGATTATATTCAAGTTCGATTAAGAAACAAAAAAATCACAATCAACGATAGAGCAGGAACTATTGATTAGTTTCCTGCTTTTTACGTGCAATTTTTGAAAAAATGTGTATACTTATGTAAGTTAGGAGGAACTACCTTTGAATTTTATAGACATTATTTTAGATACAATACACGATACGTGGGCTATGCTCCCCTTATTGTATATTACTTATTGTATATTAGAAGTTTTCGAAAGAAAGAATACGCAAGACGATAAGCTTTTCTTTGGACTACAAAGACTTGGACCCATTTTAGGCGCATTAGTTGGATTGATTCCCCAATGTGGATTTAGTATTCTAGCCGCTATGTTGTTTGTCCAAAATAACATTACACTCGGCACACTAGTCAGTGTTATGATTGCGACAAGTGATGAAGCCATTCCAATCCTAATTAGTAATCCTAAGATGTATTCATCTTTACTTGGTATTTTAGGATTAAAATTAGTTATCGCAATCATTGTTGGATTATTTACTGATCATGTACTATTTCGCAATCAAAAAATCCTCCGCTTCGAAGACATAGAAGAAGATTATGACGATAAAGAATATGAGGAAGAAGAAAGTTCAGGATCAAGCTGTCCATGTTGCTATCCTGAATATCCATTATGGATCAGTGCCTTATTAAGATCTTTAAAAATCTATGTATTCATCTTTATTACTAGTTTTGTATTAACACTATTAATAGAGTGTATTGGAGAAAAAACATTATCAATGATTTTACTTCAAGATAATTTATTCCAGCCAATCATCGCCGCGCTATTCGGCTTTATTCCTAACTGTGCAGCTACAGTTGTTCTAACACAGCTTTATACAGCTGGTGAATTATCCTTTGGATCCTTACTTGCAGGACTAGTCACGAATGCAGGACTTGGTTTAATTGTGATGATACGTTATAAAGCCAAAAAGAAAGATATTTTAAGAACCATGTTCATCCTATTTATAACTGGCGTTATCGTAGGTATTGGATTTATGCTATTATAGCCACAATTGTGGCTATTTTTATCTTTTCGAGAAAATCCAGTTTTCAAAATATTCTGTATCATACCAAAGCAAAAGAATAAGTATAGTAACAATCAACAAAACAATAGCGAAATATAGAGTACTCATTTTTTCGAAAATTTGTCTGAGTTCAATTCTGTATGTGCATCGAGTTCTTCCAATCATTTCTTTGCTATTTTATCAAGCCAACTCATAGTTACCTCTTCTTAGACTAATATTGGAAAATGAAATGGAAATATATCAATTTCTGGATGATTCCATTGATACCAAAGTGCTAAAACAAGTGCAGCCGCTAAGATAACAATCGCATAAAATTTAATATTCTTCATTAATGTATTTCCCTTTTGCTCAAAATCATTCGAATTCAATTCTGGATGTTCATCCAATTCTTTGATTCGTTTTTTCGTTGTTCTTTCAATCCAGTTCATAATTAGATACACCTCTCTTTTATTATATTTTAATCATTAAATTTATATATATAAATATATAAGGTAAACTTAGTCACTATGCTGTCCAAATAAGCACGAAAAAAGCTAGAAACAAAAGTTTCTAGCTATCTTTCCAAATAATGGTGGGGACGGTGGGACTTGAACCCACACGGGATTTCTCCCAACGGATTTTAAGTCCGTTGCGTCTGCCTATTCCGCCACGACCCCATGTAAATGGAGGTTCCGATCAGATTTGAACTGATGATCACAGAGTTGCAGTCTATTGCCTTACCACTTGGCTACGGAACCGTAACTTGTTGATTATAAATAAACGATGGTGGGGACGGTGGGACTTGAACCCACACGGGATTTCTCCCAACGGATTTTAAGTCCGTTGCGTCTGCCTATTCCGCCACGACCCCATCATTTATGGAGGTTCCGATCAGATTTGAACTGATGATCACAGAGTTGCAGTCTATTGCCTTACCACTTGGCTACGGAACCATTTCGTTGACTGCCCATATATAATACCTCAACGTAAAATAAAAAGCAAGAAAAAATTTAATTTTTTTACATTTTTTTAAAAAATGTACATTTTCCATTTTTGGTTGAACTTATTTGACAAATGACCTATTATAATGTGGTCAATGAACAAGAGGTATTTTATATTATGCAACACATTATTCACCAGCTTCAAAAAGAACAGAAGCTAAGACTGTTAACGTCGACCATAATGATTGTATTTAGTGCTTTCATGCAATGTTATATCATGAATGTATTTATGGCACCATGCAACCTAATCTCAGGAGGATTTACAGGACTTGCTCTATTAATCAATAAAGTCTGTGCTCTAGTAAACATTAATTTTCCTACTCAAATTGGAATCATCGCTTTAAATGTTCCTGCAGCCATTCTATGTTACAAACACATCTCACCCAGATTCACTTTTTTGAGTTGTGTACAATTCTTTCTAGTATCCTTCTTTATTTCTATCTTCCATTTTGAACCGTTCTTCGAAGATCAAATCTTAAATGTTCTATTTGGAGGCTTCTTATGGGGTTTTTCTATTTCCCTATCCCTAAGAGCTGGAGGATCTACTGGAGGAACGGATTTCATTGCCCAATACGTTTCTAGTAAGATTCATAGAGGTATATGGGACTATGTATTCTTCTATAACTGCGCTATGATTATTATCTTTGGATACTTATGCGGATGGATTTATGCAGGATATTCCATCCTATTCCAATTCTTATCTACAAAGACAATCTCATCTTTATATCAAAGATATGCACAAATTACCGTTGAATTTACAACAAACGATCCAGACCCCATCATTGATGCTTTTATGGCCACTTGTCGCCATGGTATGAGCGTATTTGAATGTTATGGTGCATACAGTCATCATAAGTATTACGTATGTAAAGCCGTTATTTCTACTTATGAATTAAGAGACGTTGTCGATAACGTAAGAAAGGTCGATCCTAAAGTATTGATCAATACATACAATACAGTAAACTTCTACGGAAACTTCTATCAAAAACCTTTGGAGTAGCATGTTACTACTCCTTTTATATACAATTAGAAAAAGGAAATGCGTCATACACATTCCCTTTATGAAGTTAAGATCAGAATGAAAATCATTAAAATCCAAAATATAGAATAAAATATTCGATAGGATTTATAATCCTTATTTTTTATACTATGATATATATTTAAAACAGAAACTAGAAGTATATAAGGTAGAATCCCATAAGCATAGACTTTAATAAATCTTTTAAAACATACTTTAATTATAAACGCTAGTCCAATTAAAATATCTATTATTAAATTAAGTATGTAGTGTTTTCTTTTCGTTCTTTATACAATAATATTAACAAGAATACATTTAAAATACAAACAAAAATAGATGTATCCATTGCGAATACACCTATTTATTATTTCGATTTCCCATGCCAATCAACTGTAAAATTCTTAAGAAAATATTCAAGAAATCCAAATACAATTGTAAAGCCATAAAGATTGCGATCTTATCTTGTGCTACGACTGAACCATCCGATTGAATCAATAAACGATTCATTCTTTGTACATCCCAAACTGTGATGCCTGTAAAAATCAATAGAGTAACGATAGAAAGCAAGCGAACATCCATACTAACTCTAAATAACATCATAAAGCATTGTGTAATAATCAACACAAAAAGTCCAATCATACATAATGAGCCAAAGCTAGTAAAATCTTTTTTTGATGTTGTACCAATAACAGCTAAACTAATAAAGTAAACTGCACTGACTAGAAAAGCAGTACCAATTGTAGCTACATCATATACATAGCCAATCGAAGTAAGTGAAACACCCATACAGATGGCATAAAGCACTAACATGACTTTCATACCTGTACTTGATGTAGATCTTGCCATAGAAACACCAAAGGCAATGGACAAGATAAATGGTGCAATCACAAACAACAAAAATAGAAATGGCATGGCACTCAATAAAATCAATAAAGCGTTTGTAGCATATAAGCCATAAGATACAATTGCCGTGATGAATAAAGCAACACCCATCCATGCATAAGACTTCAACAATGCACTTTTTAAAGTGTTTGTTGAATAATAATTCATTGAATCGTTGTTAAACATATTAATCCTTTTTCTGGATAAATTCTAATAATTGCTGAGCCGCAATATTTAAACCTTTACGGTTTGATTTATCGAATCCTAAGTGCGTATAGATTTCACCCACAAATACTCCGTTATCTTCTAGAGCCTGGAACATTGTGTCGATGATTGGTTCGCAAAGTTCTTGTTTTTGCATAGGACCAAATGGGTTTGCGAAATATGTTGTTGAAATACCAACTTCTTGAGTTGTACCTAAAGCCATACGTTTACCTAATTTACAAGTATCTTTTACTTCTTGAACAGTTAATTTCTTTAGACCAAATTCATTAGTGTAGTTGTTTGCGTACGCAAATAAATCGATTTTATGATTGTGAACAACAACGCGATATGGAGCCGCTGGCTGAATCATACGTGAGTTTGGATTTTCTGGAGCCATGAAAATTGAACGGTCCATGTCACGATATGGAGTACCTGGATCCAAATCATCTAAACGAATGAACGCACCAATTTCAGTACCCTGACCATATGGAACGCCATCTTCTAAGTGAATTGTTCCCATATCATCAAATACAACTTCTACTTCACGAATCATATCTCCAGCAGTGGCCTTTAATGCTTCAATGGATTCAGATTTACCAGCACCACTATCACCCATCAACATGATACCTTTCTTAGTTCCATCCTTTAAATAGATGTTTACGAAAGCACCATGGATTGGTAACCAACCTTTTTTCATCTGTGCCAAGTTATGTAAAGTTAAACACATTTTCTTTAAATATCCAAAGTATTCGATACGAGGATTGTCACTAATACATCCTACCCAAATATCATTGGCCTCATCATAATAGAAGTTTGTTGCATCATTTCCATCGTCATTACCAAAAATAACAACAAGATCTGGTTTTTGAGCACTCTCTTCTTTTGTAGCTAATTCAAACAAGTTAGCCATACTCAATGCACTAGACATATATTTTGAGTTGAAGTATACGAAACATAATAAAGTTCCAACCTTACAAGGATAACAGAACCAGTTTGATTCTCCCTTTTTGAAATATGTCATTGGCTGTGTATCTATTTCAGTAAACATTCCTGTACGTTTACTTGATTTTGGATGCAAAATCATTGGAGTTCTTAACATAACTGTATCGATCATTGGAATATCTTGTAATGCGGCATATTCATCAGCCCATACTTTATCCAAAGTATGAACAGAGAAACATGCGTTAGTTCCAGCTTGAACCTGGCGATACACTAAGTTTGGTCTCCCCATTAATTTTTCTTCAAACAAACGATATGTACGAAGAATTAAATCATTTGAAGCTGAGTCAAATGCCACTAATGTATTAATACCAAAATCCGTTGAATTATCACTCTTCATATATCCAAAACGTTGTAAAGATCGCCAATTACGATACATCTCTTCAATAACACTTAAAGTTGCATCTTTATTTGAAAGATAATATTCATCTTTTAATTCTTCACAAGTAAAGATTGACAATAAACGCAAGAAATGACAGAAATCACAAGAAGCTTCTTTTGAATTCAATTCACCATTCTTTGTCAAATACGCGTACATGTTCGCATTATCTGTTTCTTGATATTCAATGAAATATTGAACAAATTTTGTGAACGTATGAGATTTTAATAAAACCTCACGACTCTTTGGATATGCCAAATTATAGTTGATAATAACCTGGTTGTTAAAAATTTCAATTTTATTTTGCATAATTACACTCCTTTAACTATGACTAATATACATGAAAATTGTATGAAAGTAAATGTATAACTTAATTTTTTGTTTATAGTTCAAGCACAAGCGTTTACATGACGAAAACTTTTTCGATTTCAGAATAAACATCCTCAATCGTAATTTCAATCTTTTCACTCGTATAACGATCTGTCCACTCAAGTTTACCCTCTTTAATACCACGACCCACAGTAATACGATAAGGAATCCCAATCAATTCCATATCTTTAAATTTAACGCCTGGACGCTCATTACGATCATCCAAAATAACATCGAATTTGTGTTCTTTACAGAATTCATATAGATCATTGGCAATCTTAACTTGTTCTTCATCCTTTAAAGATACCGGAACAATCGCAAGTCTAAATGGTGCAATTTCAACTGGCCATTTAATACCAAAATCATCATGGTGCTGGTCAGCAACGGCTGCCATACATCTTTCTAGACCGATACCATAGCTTCCCATCCAAACTGGCTGTAATTGGTTATTGGCATCTGTATAGTATAGATTCATGCTCTTAGAATATTTTGTCCCCAATTTAAATAAGTTACCAACTTCAATACCATGTTGGAAAGTTAACTTCTTACCACACTTAGGACAAATATCTCCTTCTTTAACCTGACAAAGATCTGCCACTTCTACAGGCTCGAAATCTTTGCAATTTACATTCTTAATGTGACGATCCGATTGGTTAGCACCTACAATGAAGTTTTTCATATGTTTGATTTGACGATCCATATATACAGGACAATCAATGCCGACTGGGCCCGCAAAGCCAACACGCGCATGTGTTACCTTTTCAACTTCTTCAAAGCTAGCCATTTCCATTTCATTAGCACCCAATAATTTCAATGCCTTTGTTTCATTTAATTCACGATCACCAGGAATACAGAATGCGATTACCTTTCCATCTACGTTATATAGTAATGTTTTAACGAAATCACTTTCCTTCTTACCAAAGAAAGCAGCCACTTCTTCAATTGTTTTTGCGTTTGGTGTATCAACAATTTCCATTGAAAGTTCTTTTTCACAAGAATCTTCCATTATATCTACTACTTCAGTGATTTCTAAGTTACTAGAATAGTCACAACCTTCACATCCAACAACAACGTCTTCACCAATACTTGATAAAGCCTGATATTCTTCTGATAATAAACCACCCATAGCTCCTGTATCCGCTTTAACAATCTTATATTCCAATCCTAAACGATCCATGATACGGCAATATGCATCATACATCTTGTTGTAGGCTACATCCAATCCAGCTTCATCCACATCAAATGTATACGCATCCTTCATGATGAATTCGCGAACACGAATCAATCCATAACGAGGACGAGTTTCATCACGATATTTCGTTTGAATCTGATATAAGTTATATGGGAAATCCTTATAAGATTTTCCATCCATACTACTAGCTACCGCAAACAATTCTTCATGTGTTGGGCCCAAAACATAACGCTTATTATAACGATCACTCAATGAAAACATATTTGAACCAAAGGCTTCACGACGACCCGATTGTACATATACATCTTCTGGAATCAATGCTGGCATCAACAATTCTTGTGCATCTTTCGCATCCATTTCTTCACGAATAATATTTTCAACTTTAGAAAGAACCTTCTTTCCCATAGGCATGATCATATAGATTCCGTTTGAACATTTTTTGATCATTCCAGCACGCACCAACAAATTACTTGATACGCTATCTTCATCTTTCGCATTTTCTCTTAATGTATAAAAGAAACTCTGACTTAATTTCATCTTACTTACCTCTTCCACTATCTAATTTTACGAATCATCGCATCAACTTCAATAGGACCAGACCATTTTGTATGTACGATCTGCATCGGCTTATTACAAACCTCTAATACATTTTCTTCACTATCATACACATCCCCTACATGTACAATCGTACTTAAAATGTGAGGGCCAAATATTTCTAAATCCTGATTTGGCATGAAATGATTCTTAACTTGTAAAGTCGCCATCTGACTTTCTTTGTCATAATCCTGCACAATGGCTACATATTCCTGTGTTACCGTTTCATCATGATCTTGATACAACTGTATCTTATGTTTAGGAAGACCATTATAGAAGCCCGGCCCTGTCGGTCGGTTCTCTGCCTTGGCAATTTCCTTTTTTACACGTTCAATGATTTCAACATCCGCATGCCCATGCTCATAAATATAATCAATCAACATACGATAGCTAGAAACAACCGTAGCTAAATAATAAGCACTTTTCATACGCCCTTCAATTTTCAAGGACGCTACACCCATATGTATGAAATTCTCAATATAATCCACTGCCTGCAAATCCTTTGAAGACATGGAGAATAAATTCGTTGGATCACTTAATTCTGTTTGCCCATCCATTAAATGATATTTCCAACGACAACTCTGTGCACACCCACCACGATTCGCATCACGAAGCGTCATATGATTACTCAATACACAACGTCCTGAAAAAGAAATACACATACCTCCATGAATAAAGACTTCGATAGGAAGAATATTCTCTTCACAAATCGAACGAATATCATCCATTTGACATTCTCTGGCAAGAACAACACGGTCCATACCCTTTTCTTTCCAGAATCTTGCAGCACTTGAATTTGTAGAAGAATGCTGCGTTGATACATGCACTTCAAACTTACATCCAAGCTTTTTAGCCAACATCATAATCGATGGACTTGCCACAATAATCGCATGCACGCCAATCGAATCCAAAGTTATTAAATACTCTTCAATACCATCAAGATCCGACTCATGCGGAAGCATATTTACAGTTACATGCACATGACTATTATGTGCATTCGCAAATTTGACTAATTCTGCGATTTCGTCAATGGAAAAGTTACTTGCACGCGAACGCAAACTAAACTGCTTACCACCTATATATACAGCATCCGCCCCATATAAAATCGCAATCTTTGCTTTTTCTAAATTTCCAGCAGGAGCTAATAATTCAATCTTATTCATTTACTTGCTCCTCCTTTTTCTTAATTGTCTCTTCTAAATACCAACGGTTTGTTGACTCATCATCCATAATTTTAATCCCTTGTAAAGCTAAATCATATAAACCCAAGATTTCAACAGTCCAATCATCATCAAAAAATAAAGAATCAATGCGGAAGCGATGCATTCCTACATATGTAAAATCCCACATTTCCTGTAATGAGTTGATTGGCATTTCACTAAAGATATGTGTACCCGTTTCATCTTGCACAATTGGCATGCGTTGATCACGCGTTTGTTCAATCAAGTCATAATGACACGGTAATGAACAAACCGTTTTGTTCACAGCCTCTAAATAGTTAGTGACCAAAGGTCTTCTTGAATATAGAATTGAGAAATACCCATGCACTAAGATTTCAATATCCGGATTGTGCTTTCCAATACTTACCACTTCTTCAAGACTCAATTCATGTGCTAAAGAGACAGACTGAACGCCTAAAGACATATAGAAATCCACATCTGCACTTGAAGCCACCAATGTTTCCGGTTGATAAATCAATTTGAATTCAATCCCCAATTGTTTCGCCTCAAAATATAGACCTTCATCCGCATAGTAAATACCATCCACATCCAATTCTTTAAAAATAGAAAAGTATTCACGAACACCCGATAGATCTTCATCCATACATAATCTTAAAAAGTTGATATATAATTTTAGGCCAAGCTTTTTACACTTCTTCTTCCAAAGCTGTAAATCCTCTTTTTTTACCGTAATACTCGAACGAATCGAATAATGTTCAACACCAATGATCACGGCATCTGCCTTCGCTCTTTTTAATTTTTCTAATGAATCAATAGAATGAATTGTTGTTATAAACATAATTACTCCTTATCAAAACATACAGATTTATTTTACCACAAATGTGATTTTATGCCTACTTAACCTCCTATTTAAATCGGACTTAATTTCATATATACTTATATTAGAAAATACTATGCGAACAAACAAACACTTAATGAGAGATTTGAAGATTACAATAAACCCACTGAGCAAGAAGAAAATATGGTCGGATGAAATCATTGGTGAGGAAGCATTGTAGAAAAAAAGAATGCCATTACGACATTCTTAACAAGGCTAGTTCAATCTAGTCTTTTTTAATGAATTCAACCAACTCTTTAGCCGAATATACGACATGATCTGCACAAGGCCCACTTACCTGATGATGACGATTAAAATGAATCGTCTTCATGCCTGCACTTTTAGCCCCTTGCATATCATTGATATAATTATCTCCAATATAATACCATTCTGTAATATCTTCATGCATCGTTTCCATACACTTTTTAAATGCATTCACATCCGGTTTTGCAACACCAATTTGACCACTCGTAAATACATTTTCAGGTTTAAAATAATCAAAGACACGAAGCACTTCTAATTTCATTCTTTGATGCGCATCCTCTCCATTTGTCAAAATTGCAAGTTCATCTTCACAATTCGAAAAATAATCAATCAACGGTGCATCCATTTCAATATGATGCTGATAATATTTATAGCGAGACTGAAACTCTACAGCTTTTGAATGAGAAAAAATAATCCCATACTTTTCACAAGCCTTTTCAATACGATAAACACCAGATTCATCAATCGTAATCTTTCCTTGTTGAAGATCATCAAAAATCAGATCTCCAAACTTACGATAATCCGTATAAAATAAATCCATATCCACATCTACATTAAGAAGGAATTCTTCCATGCACTTGCGAAATGGCCAAGATAAATCATAGAGTGTATCATCACAATCAAGCATTAATTTCTTCATATAAACCAACCATTCCTTTCAGCTTCGCTTCAAGGCACACATTGGAATTAAAATGTGCAATGAGCTTTGCTTTTATTTTTTATCTTTTATTTGTTACCATGTTCTTGAAGTTAGAAGTACACTACAGAGCACGGTGAGGTGAGTTGCAGACTTCTGCATCTCGTTCAGATTAAATCAGCATATAAACCAGTGTAAGTTCGAGTATTTCAAGCGCACATTAGTGTTGACATCAAGTCCGTAGATTAATCATTGACTATTAGTTAATCTTTAGTGCCACTCGTTCAGTCAATGCTTCTTTCTTCTTTATTTTGAAAGGAGCTTTTTCTATGAAAATCATTTATCCTCGTGTTTGTGGTATAGACGTGCACAAACAATTCATTGTTGCAGTTATCTGCATTTCTGAACCCGTTGAACCAATTTATCTAAAAAAAGATTCTCGACTTTTCACAATGACTTGATCCGGTTTAGAAACTGGCTGATTCAAAACGACTGTCAAAATGTATACATGGAATCCACTGGTAAGTACTATATTCCTGTCTACAATGTATTGGAATCCCATATTTCCAATATCTTCGTTGCCAACCCTAAATGGGTACGCGCTGTTAAAGGCGAGAAAGATGACGATAAAGATGCCAAATGGATTGCTGATTTATTTAAGTTTGGTATTGTTAGAAGTAGTTTTATACCTCAAAAAGATTTCCGCATCCTTCGCGAACTCACTCGCTATAAATACAAACTTGTAAATATGCGTTCCAGTGAAAAGAACCGTTTTCAGAATGCTCTTACTTCTGGTAATTGTAAACTGGATATGGTCTTTACTGATGTTTTCGGCAAATCCGCATCTAATATCATCGACCTTATTTTATCAGATAATCCATACACAGATGAAGATATTCTTTCAAAAGTTCACAAAAAATGTAAAGCATCTCCTGATATGATTCTTGACTCAATTAATGGAACGGATTTAACACCAGTCCAGAAATCTCGTATAGAACTTGTAAATGACCACATCAAACAATTATCATCCAATATCCAAAGACTTGATAAACTT
>NZ_JACRWH010000060.1:0-13725 GCF_014306155.1 Holdemanella hominis
AGAGATAACTTCCAAATTTCTGCTCCATATTGTTTCGTTTTACATACTGACTTGATTCAATTACCGTCTTTTTAGATATAAGCTTATTCATAAACAGAAATAGGAAGAATGACGTTTTTGATGACTGACTCAAAGGTCTAAAAAGAGCTACGTCATTTCTTCTCTAAGACTTTGTTCTTATTACATGCCTGAAAAAAGAAAAAGCCATTTATGCTAGTATATTTATAAGACAGGTAAAACATCTCGAATTTGATTTGATAAGGAACCAATCACATTAAAAATAGAATGAGATATTGAACATGACTGTCCTAGATATTGTAGATTCTTGTGCATATGGTACAATGTCAAGACAATAAAAAAGGAGTATAAAAAATGTCAAGAAACAGTAAAGCCTATGACCAAGAATTTAAATAAAATGTTATTAATTATGTTTTAGAACATCCAGAAGAAAAATACACTGCACTTGGAAATAAACTCGGTGTTCATCCTACAACAATTGGTGGTTGGATGAAACAATATCGCAGCAATGATAATCAAGTTATCGTTAGAGGCAGCGGTAATTATGCAAGTGATGAAGCTAAAGAAATCGCCAAATTGAAAAAGGAACTAAAAGACACAAAGGACGCGTTAGAAGTATTAAAAAAAGCTATTGGCATAATGGGCAAGTAAAGCAGCGTGAAATCTACGAAGCGGATGATCAACAAAAGAAAAAAGATCAAACCATTTCCGTAGCCAGTGTGCTAAAAACAATTGGGGTTAGTCGTTCAGGTTTCTATAGCTATAAAAAGAATGAAATTCTACTTACGCAGACACAAATAAGAAATGAGCATCTTCAAAAAGAAATCAAGAATATACATGAATAATCTTATGATATATATGGATCACCAAAAATAACAGTATTACTAAATAAAAATGGCGAAAACGTCAGTCAGAAACATGTATATAATTTAATGCATGTTATGGGAATAAAAGCCCGTTATGCACGACATTACACAAAAACAACTGTAAGTGAAGATTATTCGTCTAAGATGCAGAACCTATTAAATAGGCATTTTAATCCAACAAAATGCCAATATTATAGCAACACAATAATCTTTTTATTTGGGGAAAGTGGCTTTGCGCCCTTTTGTACTTCTAACTTCTTATTTTTATAAATTTTATTTTAAGATTAACTACTTGAATTTTATATAGTTAGCTTTCCTGTACATTTGGGCTATGTAAAATCATAAAAAAAATAGAGCCTTTAATATATCCGAATGAATATTTAATGACTCTATTAATTTTCTTTACGCTTTTATAGGTATATAAACCACAACACGTGTATCTCTCCATCGTTTTCGATTAGCATTTTGTCCATTAGATAATCTAAATGTACTTACTTGTTCAGAATAGATGGGAATTTTTATCGATAAAAAACTCCTACTTATCACGTACAGCAGCCTGTGCAGCAGCCAGTCTTGCGATTGGTACACGATATGGTGAACAAGATACATAATTCAATCCAACTCTATGACAGAATTCAATACTTGCAGGATCCCCACCATGTTCTCCACAAATTCCTAATTTAATATTTGGACGAGTACTTCTTCCAAGTTCAGTTGCCATCTTTACAAGTTTTCCAACACCTCTTTGATCTAAGTGTGCAAATGGATCTGATTCAAAGATTTTTTTATCATAGTAATCTTGTAAGAATCCTCCTGCATCATCTCTAGAGAATCCAAATGTCATCTGTGTTAAGTCATTTGTACCAAATGAGAAGAATTCAGCTTCTTTTGCGATTTCATCTGCTAATAATGCAGCACGAGGAATTTCAATCATTGTACCAACATGATATTTCATATCGAATTCAGATTCTTGAATCAATTTGTCAGCTACCTGACATACAACCTTTTTAACATAGCGAAGTTCTGCAACATCACCAACCAATGGAATCATGATTTCAGGTTCAATCTTCCAGTCTGGATGTCTTTCATTGACAGCTAATGCAGCCTGAATCACTGCAGTTGTCTGCATTTCAGCAATTTCTGGATACGAAATAGCCAAACGACATCCACGATGACCCATCATAGGATTGAATTCGTGTAAGCTAGAAATGACAGATTTCAATTCATCCAATCCAATGTGCATATCCTTAGCTAATTGTGTAATATCATAAGAGTTTGTAGGTAAGAATTCATGTAAAGGTGGATCCAAGTAACGAATTGTCACTGGCAAGCCTTCCATAGCTTCATAGATTCCTTCAAAGTCACTTCTTTGCATAGGCAAGATTTTTTCTAATGCGACACGTCTTTGAGCTGCCGTTTTAGAAACAATCATTTCACGAACCGCTTTAATACGATCCCCTTCAAAGAACATGTGTTCCGTACGAACTAAACCAATACCTTCTGCACCAAATTCATGAGCTTGTTTTGCATCATGTGGTGTATCCGCATTTGTACGAACTTTTAATGTACGTCTTTCATCCGCCCAATTCATGAAACGTTCAAAATCACCTGAAATACTTGCAGGAACGGTTTTAATAGCACTACCATAGATATTTCCTGTAGAACCATCTAAACTGATCCAATCTCCACGGTGATATTTCACACCATCAATTTCAAAATATCCTTCATCATCATGCATCTTGATATCGCCACAACCACTTACGCAGCATGCACCCATACCACGAGCAACAACAGCAGCATGACTTGTCATACCTCCACGTACCGTTAAGATACCTTGAGATACGTGCATACCTTCAATGTCTTCTGGACTTGTTTCTAAACGAACTAAGATGACTTTGTGGTTACGACTTGCCTCTTGAATCGCTTCTTCTGCACTAAATACGATTTGACCACAAGCAGCACCTGGACTTGCTGGAAGTGCTGAAGCAATTGGTTCAGCTTTCTTTAATTCATCCGCATCAAACATTGGGTGAAGTAATGAATCTAATTGTTGAGGTTCAACCATCATTAAAGCTTCATCAATAGTAATCATACCTTCATCCACCATGTCGCACGCAATCTTTAATGCAGCCTGAGCTGTACGTTTACCGTTACGTGTCTGCAACATGAATAATTTACCTTTTTCAATTGTGAATTCCATATCCTGCATATTACGATAGTGCGTTTCCAATTTTTTAGTGATAGCTACAAAATCATCATATGCTCCAGGAGCTACTTTTTTTAATTGATCAATCTTTTGAGGTGTACGAATACCCGCAACAACATCTTCACCTTGGGCATTCATTAAGAATTCACCATACAATTTATTTTCACCAGTACTTGGATTACGCGTAAAGGCAACACCTGTACCACAATCATTACCCATATTGCCAAATACCATCATCTGCACGTTAACTGCAGTTCCCCAGCTTGACGGAATATCATTCATCTTACGATAATAGATAGCACGAGGATTGTTCCAAGAACGGAATACAGCCTCAATAGCACCCATCAATTGTTCTTTAGGATCTTCAGGGAATTCAGATTTTAATTCATTTTTGTAGAACGCTTTAAATAATTCTACTAATTTCTTCATATCTTCAGCATTTAAATCTAAGTCATCACTAATGCCTCTTTCAGCCTTTACTTCATCGATGATCTCTTCAAAACGCTTTTTACTCAACCCCATAACAACGTCTGAATACATTTGAATAAACCGACGATATGAATCATATGCGAAACGCTCATTATTTGTTAAATTTGCAACTGTTTCTGCAACTGTTTTATTCATACCTAAATTTAAAATAGTATCCATCATACCAGGCATACTTGCACGTGCCCCTGAACGAACAGATACTAATAAAGGATTGGCTTCATCCCCCAATCTCTTTCCAGACTTCTTTTCCAATAAATCTAGATATTCCATGATTTGAGCTTTAATACCATCATTAATTGTTTCATTATCTTCATAATATTGGTTACAAGCTTCTGTAGTGATCGTGAATCCATAAGGCACAGGCATTCCTAGTTTAGACATTCCAGCTAAGTTGGCACCCTTTCCACCTAACAATTCACGCATAGTTTCATCGCCTTCATTAAATTCATAGACATATTTTTTATCCATAATATTTTACCTCCTATTTGTAACCGTTTACATGTGTAAACTATTATAGCATACAAATTTACATAATGATAGTTTATTTTAAAATTTCACAAACAAAAACCTATCAGTTTTCACCAATAGGTTTATCCACGCTTAACAACCGCACTTTTTTTTCTAAATGCTATAACAATTTTTACAATATCTTCAACACCAAAATCGTTTAATTCTGTATCATATTTCATATCTTCAATCTGTTTAAGTGTACTATTAGCCAGTGAATCTAAATCAACATTTATATCTTTCGTATGTTAAACTCAAAGATAAATCCAGGTATTCCCTTCACCATCGGCAATAATTCAATATCAAACCGACCTAGTCCCGATTCTCTATTTGATCTTACCTTAAATTGACTTCCTAGTACAGCACATAATCCAAGCATCATTCCATGATAGAATGCTTCACTAGCCCCATCCATCGTTGATATACTTTTTAACATAAAATCCTCCAACAAAGACTGCAGTTTACTTGTATCTTTAGAAAAGATAGCCTGATGAATTGAAATTGAAACATTATTTTGATTTGTACGATTCAATACTTCTTTTTCATATACATATAAAATTTCTTTATTAGGAATAGCCACATCGCACATATAATTTCCATCATTTTGCGGATATATTTCGGCCACCTTTAGATACCCCGCAACCAACAAAAAACTATATATACTATTAGGATTACTTTGAACTTCAGGATATATTACACTTGTATCTACATACGTTGTGACAGTATTTCCACAAAACAATTTATACAAGTTTTCATTAATTTCAGGTGTTGCGGTTCCAATGATTTCACCAATAATATCATTACTACCTGTTGATTGCCAAAAAGCTTTTGGAAAACATTGATCCGAAATATAATTGATTACAGACCAAGGATTAAATATTTCCGAATTTCCAAAACGATATCCATCATACCATTCGCAAATTTCTTGATATTTATCTTCATAATCATAATATGCAAGCATGTCTCTGACTTCTTCATTTGTGAAGCCAAAATAAGAACTATAATTATTATCTAATATGGAGTTCGTTTTTAAATTGTTCATCCCACTAAAAATACTTTCTTTTGCGACTCTTAGAATACCTGTTAAAAATCCAAAAGCCAAATGTGGATTATCTTTTAGACCACCCGAAAAAAAATTGCGCATAAAATCAACAATTTCATTATAAAAATCACAAAGATGATCCTGTTGAATGGGCGTATCATATTCATCAATAATAATGACACACTCTTTATCATAATGTTTGTGAAGTAATAAAGATAAAAGTTGAAGCCCCATTTGACAATCAACCTCATTTATATTTTCACTCGCAAAACGATGATACTGCTCTTTTTCGTATGAGCTTAGTGCAGAACTACTCTCCAATTCATTATGACGCATAAACTCTAGAGAAATCAATTTACTAATTTTTTGAAAAGTCTCTTGCCAACTCGAACATTTAACATCTTTAAAAGACAAGAATATCACAGGATATTGACCTTGATGTTTTGTATAGTAATCCCCACACTGCCATATATACTTATCCTTAAAATAAATAGATGTATCTTCCGGTGTTTTTTCAAAAAACACACGCAACATATTCATATTTAATGTTTTCCCAAAACGCCTAGGACGCGTGAAAAGAGATACCATCGGTATCGCATTCAAAAAATCACGAATCAATAAAGTCTTATCTACATAGTAATAATTCGTTGTTGCCGACTTAAAATCAGAAACACCTATTGGTAAAGGCTTTTTCGGACTTAAAATCGTATTATCAGGAATCAGCCAATTGCGCCCATCCTTTATTGTACCAACTATTTCTTTTTGTTTACACATCTGTTGAATTCTACGAGTCGATACCCCTATCTTTTTAGCAGCAGATTCACAAGATATATAGTCCATTAAACTCCTCCTAAACATACTTCTACTCTAAGTATATCCGTTTAAGCGAAATACATAAACTTCATTTCATTTGCATTTCGTTTATAAGCGAAAAAAAAGAACTAGAATACACTAGTTCATACTTGCACGCTCTCTACACTTACCACAAACAGAATAGTTTGGACAAGCATCTGTACACGCATTGTCTACGACAGTCCTTAATTGTGCTGGCATCATTGTTGTGATTTCATCATCATCATATCCAACCACAAGGCTCTTTTCCGATAAAAGAATCGGTCTTTTTAGAATCGATGGATTTTCCTGAATCAAAGTAACCAATTCCTTCATCGAATAATCATCGATATCTTTTTGAAGTGCCTGGAATGCCTTCGAACGAACCGAAATGATATCTTCCGTTCCATTTTCACATCGCGACAATAAATATTTAATTTCACTTTCCTTCAATAATGAAGTAAATATATTCTTTTCAACAAATTCAATTTGGTTGTCTTTTAACCACTGTTTTGCCTTACGACAACTCGCACAACCTGGAGAAGTATATAAAATTACCATAATAATAGCCTCCTACAACTAATTATATCATAATACTAGGTTTGAATTAAATATTTGTATCTTAATTTTAAATATGCTATATTATTCCCTAGTGAGGTCAAGAAATGGAAAAAGCTATTTTATCAAGAATCAATTTACAACGACAAGATACTCATATTGCACAAGAATATTTTGATACAATATCAGACTTAATTGATACACAAGAAGTACAAGCCCTAAAAAAATGCAGCCAACACATGGCTACATCTCGCTTTCAACATTCTTTAAACGTTTCTTACTATTCCTTTTTAATTTGCAGAAAATTCGGTATTGACGCCTATAGTGCAGCACGTGCCGGTCTATTACATGATCTATATTACTATGATTGGAAAACAGATGATAAGCGTCCTCTTGAAGGAAATCATACAATGATTCACCCAATCATTGCCCTTGAGAACGCTAAAAACATCACATCAACAAATCCAACCATTGACGATGCCATTCTACATCACATGTGGCCATTAAAAACAAGCCACCCAAGCACAAGCGTTGGATGGATCATTCAAGCTGTAGATAAATTCTGTGCCATCACAGAAATGGGACATCAATCTCTATTTCGAGTAAGTCATTCCAACAATCTATTAAGCTATTGCATACTTTTTACATTCCTATTCACAATATAGGCAGCTAGAATTTCCTAGCTGCCTTTAGTTTTTCCTTAAATTGTTTTAGCCATAAAGAACCATCTTTATCCAATCCATACTCACCCATTTGAATACTTGGCTTTTTCTCCCCATGGAAATCACTTCCACAAGTAATCAATAAATGATGTTCCTTCGCTAGTTTTTCATAATATACATTCTGTTCAGGGGTATGATAATTACTATAAGCTTCAATACCATCCACTCCAGCATCCAATAACACCTTGAACATCTCATCATTTTTATAAAACGTATTAAACGGATGTGCTACAATCGCAAGTCCACCAGCCTCATGAATCTTTTGAACCGATTCGACAAAATCAGGCATTGGCACATATACGAATAAATCGGATCCATATTGACATTTATCCCAAAAGAAATTAACGGGTGCCGGATCACTTCTTTTTCCGCCTGGAATATAATCCTTAAAATCTGGAATATCTTGATAACGAGGATCATTGAACATATGCGTACACATCACAAACCAAGGATTCTTACCATTCGCCTCTTTCAAAACAGCCTCTTCATCAATTTCAACACCATACTTCGATCTTAATTTATCGCAACGAGTTGAAAATGCATTTCTAGACTTCACTTGTGTTCCTTCCAATAAATTTTGAAAATAGGTATCCTCTAAATCGATACCATATCCAAGTAAATGTACATCTGTATAACCAATACTTGTTGAACACTCAATGGCAGGAATCACTTCAATATCCGCTTCTTTACCAAGTTTGATCATTTCCTTAACACCACTGATACAATCATGATCACTTAATGCAATGGTTTTTAATCCTCTTTCTTTTGCGATTCCAATCAATTCTTCAGGCGTAAACTGCCCATCCCCCGAATAACAGGAATGCATATGCAAATCAAATTCATTCATTTCTATAACCCTCTTTAAATCACATAGAAAAATATAATCACAAAGATACCTAAAATAATGCGGTACCACCCAAAAATTGTAAAATCATGGCTCTTCACATAGTTTAATAAAGCTTTTATCGCAAATAAACTCACCACAAAAGCCACGAAAGTTCCTAATAGTAATAAGAACAATTGTCCAAAATTAAATAAACCTACCTTTATAAAATATTTAATGACCTTTAAAAGACTCGCTCCAAACATGACAGGGATGGCCAAGAAAAACGAAAATTCACTTGCGACCGTTCTAGAACAGCCACAATATAAGCCACCTAAAATCGTTGCGCCAGACCTTGAAGTACCTGGAATCAAGGCTAGACATTGAAAGCAGCCAATCTTTAAAGCCGAAAGATAATCAACTTGTTCAATCGTTTCAATCTTTTCTTGTCTAGGATTCTTCTCAACCAAGATAAAAATAATCCCATACGCAATCAGTGCTACCGCAATCACAAAGTTTGCCGACAAATATCCCTCAATAATGTCATCCAACAATAAGCCAATAATGGCAGCTGGTATGACGCCCACAATCACTTTAGACCAAAGTTGTAAAGTCTGTTTTCTCTTTTTAAACGATTTACGCTTATCAAAAGGATTCAATTTCTGATAGTACAACACTAAAACCGCTAAAATACTGCCAAACTGAATAACCACCTTGAACACTTCAAAGAAAGTAACCGGTTCAAGTGGCCAAATACTCGCAAATAAAATTAAATGTCCTGTCGACGAAATCGGCAGCCATTCCGTTATCCCCTGTATGATTCCTAATAAGATTGTCTTAACAATACTGCTTAGAAATGTCATTCTTCATTCCTTTTAGCTGCATACGCATGAACCATCTGTTTAAAAATTTCGCCCCTAATCTCATAATTTTTAAACTGGTCAAAACTAGAACATGCAGGACACAATAAGACAATATCACCAGGTTTTGCCAGTAACACAGCCTTTTCAAATGCATCCTTCATGGTTTCAACACTCATTTGACTTGTAAAGATATCTTTAAACTTATCTTTTGTCTGACCAAAAGAAATACATTTCTTCACTACACCATCATATTGTTTCAAATCATCAAAAGAAATATGTTTATCTTTGCCACCACAAAGTAGAATCACATTCTTCTCAAATGCAGATAAACCTGCACAAGCCGCATGCGTATTTGTAGCCTTAGAATCATTGTAGAAACGAACATTATCAATAGTATCGACATATTCAATACGATGTTCTACACCACTAAATTCACGAATCACTTCTTGAATATTAAATAAAGAAACACCCATCAAATAGGCCATACAACTTGCCATCATCGCATTCCCACAATTGAATTCACCAACAATTTTTAAATCCGATAAAGTAAACAACTGCGTATCTTTATAATATGCATACTTATCATCTTTATATAAATCGACATCTTTTCTTTTCAAAGAAAAATCAATCACATGACAAGGAATGTTTTGAGCATACTTCACAATATTTTCATCATCCACATTACGAATAAAGTAATCATCCGCATTTGTGTTCTCATAAATACGCATCTTACTTTCATAATACGCTTCTAGACTATCCATATAATCTAAATGATCCGGTGCCAAATTTGTCACAGTTGATACATGAGGTCTAAATGTTTCAATTCCCAACAATTGGAAATTACTTAATTCAAGAGCTACATTATAGTCTTCATCCGTATATTCTAAAGCCAATTCGCATAAAGGCATACCAATGTTTCCAGCAACCAAACTCTTCTTTTGTCGATTCAACATCTCATATAATAACGTCGTTACGGTTGTCTTACCATCTGTACCTGTTACGGCTGCATAATTAAAGTTCTTGGCATAACGATACGCCACCTCAATTTCTGTATAGATTTTTGCGTTTTGTTCTACAAAATAATGCACGAAAGGAACACGATAAGGAATACCAGGATTCTTTACAATAAACGCATACTTCTTTTCTTTTAATGAATCTGGATGTCCCCCATCAAACACTTCGATACCTAATGATTCTAATTCTGTCTTTTCTTTAATCGCATTCGAATCCGTTAATACAACATGATACCCATTCTTTAATAAAAGCTTACTAACGGCAATCCCACTACGGGCAGCCCCAATGACTAATACAGTTTCCATCTACATTACCCCCAAAACAAGTCCAAGAACCGCTAAGATAACACCAACAAGTCTAAAACGTGTAACAACCTTTTCTTCAGACCATCCACACATTTCAAAGTGGTGATGCAAAGGCGCCATCTTGAAAATTCTCTTATGTGTTTTTTTATAATACGTAACCTGTATAATAACGCTGCAAACTTCTGCGACAAAAACAAAACCAATAATAATCAATAAAATTTCTTGTTTTAAGACCATTGCCACAGCAGCAATCAAGCCACCCAAAGCCAATGATCCCGTATCACCCATAAAGATTTGAGCTGGATGCTTATTAAACTTCAAATATCCAAGTAACGCAAAGATCACTAGACAAATCAAACATGCCACATTATATAATCCTTGCATCAATGCGAATACCACAAATGGAACAAGCGCAATTACCATCTGGCCTGCACACAATCCATCTAAACCATCCGTTAAGTTCACCGCATTCGTTTCAGCTGTAAACATAAAGAATACTAAAATAAAGTAGAACCATGATAAATCGATTGTCACATTAAAAATAGGAATCCAAATATCTGTAGTTGAACTTGTACGATATAAGAAGAAAAACACAACCGCTAAAATAGACTGAAGTAAAAACTTATGAGCTGGTTTTAACCCCTCATTATTCTTTTGTACAACAATAATATAATCATCTATAAATCCAACAACACCATATCCTACAAAGGCAAGTAGAATAATCATTGTATTCATATCCAGTTTGAATGGAGTAAAGAAAGAACCTATAATATAAACAAGTGTCGGTACAATAATGAAGGCTAAGCCACCCATAGTAGGCGTACCATTCTTCTTTTTATGGCTTGCCAACCCCTCCTCTCTTTCTGTTTGTCCAAACTTAATTTTATGTAAATAATCAATCAATCCAGGCATAATTAGCAACATAATCACAAGCGTAACTAAACACATGCCTAAGATTATTAAGTAATTCGAATTCAACATTCCATCTTCTCCTCTTTTTTTAAAACATTATCATTATAACATTCTATTGAGTCTTGAACAAATTTTAATTCAGGGGTTGAAATAAGGGCTTGTTAATGGTATTATAGTTAAGCGATTGCGTAAATGAAAGAAAAAGGAGGACATTAAGATGTCAAGAGTATGTGCAGTATCTGGAAAAGGTCCTTTATCTGGAAATAAACGTTCTCACTCAATGCGTGCTTCTCGCCGTAAATGGAACGTGAATCTTCAAAAAGTTCGTGTTGTAGTTGATGGAAAGCCACAAACTATCCGTGTTTCAGCTAGAACATTAAAAACTTTGAAGAAACAAAACGCTATTTAATTTTAGATAATTAGGATCCTTAAAAAAAATTATGCATAAGATAAAAAAGAAGAGAATATTCTTCTTTTTTTCTTTATGTGTTATACTTCATTTATGAACAAGAAAGACATAGATGAACTATTCAACAAAGGCCTAACTCAAAAAGAAATAGATTCTCTTACACAAAAAGGCTTCACCAAAGAAGAAATGATTCAATCCCATCAATATAATAATGAAATCAAGAAAGGATCAAATTTCATTGCATGGCTTGTCGATTTGATTACTTGGTTTTTACCTTAAAACAGCAGCAATCACTGCTGCTGTTTATGTTTCTTCTTATTTAAATACATATTTTGATCCGCCAAATCCTTGACACTGACAATATCCCCCGTCAGCAACATGGCCGAACCATAAGATACAGAAGGCAAATATGTATATTTATTACGCTTCTTTTTTATGAAACTTTCAAACTGTACAGAACACGCCTCTTCATTTCGACTATTTTTTAATAAGACACAGAATTCATCGCCACCAACTCTGTAACAATAGCCATATTGGGCATATGCCTTCTTAATACAATCCGCAATGATACTCAAACACAAATCCCCTTTGACATGACCAAACACATCATTGACATGTTTTAAATCATCAACGTCAAAGACAATCAACATACCATTTGTATAATTCATTTCCTCAGAGCGATTCAAAAAACTATTCTGATTTAGTAATCCGGTCAAACCATCTAACGGATTCCACATTTCGCTACAATATATAAAATATAAGACCGAAAGTAAGGGGACACAAAGCCAACTTACATGAAGATCTGGACTAAGATTTGTATGATAGTTTCTGCAACCAAGAAGATCATCAATGGATAAATCAATGCTTTACTGCGATTTTTAAAACTGTTTCGAAACAAAAATCGTAGATAAAGATAAATATAATATCGATATAAAATATGCAAAGATATAAATAAAGAAATAAGGACCCCTAGAATATATATTTTCTTGACTTACTGAAAATACAAGTCCAGATGGAATCGAAAGGGCCAGAATCAAAAGATATACGACTTCCCATAAAATTGCCAATTTGAATTCCCACCTAAGTTTTGTCTTCTTATCCAATACATACACCAAACATATACAAACCGATGGCGTAAGACCAAAACCAAGATAGTTCGATACTATATTGATCCAACGAAATTTCTTTGGTAAACCATCCACTTTTAATGTAACGACTTCTAATAATGAAATCAGTGCAATCAATCCAAACGCAAATAAAAATCCACGCTTTTGTTTTTTATTTAACGATTCACTTAATTGCGTCAAAACGCACATGAAACAAAGAACGAAAATATCAATTGTCGTTAAAACTTGAACCTCTCATCACCGCAGTGACAAGATTCTTGGGAACAGGCTTCTATCGAAACCTTTCTTACCAAGCTATCCCCGTAGTTCCTGCGGTTGTTTTATTAATTTTAACTAATTTGCTAATATGCCTTGCATCAATATATTGATGGATGCATTTATATCTCTGTCATGATTTGAATGACATTTTGGACATGTCCAATCTCTTACATTTAAATCTTTTGTTTCTTCATTCTTATATCTGCAACAATGACAGGTTTGACTGCTCGCATAGAATGTATCTACTTTCTTGATTACTTTTCCATACCACTCGGCTTTATATTCTAGCTGTGTTATAAACTTTGACCAGGATACATCCGATATAGATTGGGCTAGATTGTGGTTTTTAAGCATGTTGTCGGCTTTTAAATCTTCTATGCAGATAATGTCATATTCTGTAATGATTCTTGTAGATAGTTTGTTGATAAAATCCATTCTTTGATTCGCTATCTTTTCATGAAGTCTTGCGATTTTGATCCTGTTTTTGATCCAGTTGCGTCCGTCCTTTGTTTTTCGTGACTGCTGCTTCTGTAACTTTTTCAATTTCTCAATCGACTTCTTCAGATATTTTGGATTTTCTATCTTTTCTCCATTACTCAATATGATAAAATCCTTGATACCTAGATCTATACCTGTTTCATTATATGTTAGTGGAAATAATACTTTCCACTTGGTACTTGTGATACCGTTGCACTCAGTAGTCTTCCTTTAGGTGCTCGTGTTTTCTTTATCTTTACAAGACCAATCTTAGGAAGCTTGACCTTATTTTCATAGA
>NZ_JACRWH010000061.1:0-13526 GCF_014306155.1 Holdemanella hominis
ACTAGATCCTTAGCACAAGCCGAATAGCTTAATGTGATTCCATCTTTTTCATAGGCATCCCTACGTTTTGCCAGGTAATGATTATATACAAAACGAGTACAGCCAAAAGTCTTGGCCAATAATATTCTTTGTTCTCTATTTGGATACATACGATACTTGAATGCCTTTTCCATGATGATTTCTCCTCTTATTGATTCGCTATTTTCTTTTTTGACTTCTTATATACTCTATAATCTGTTCTTCTGTATTTTCAGAAACTGTAGCTACAAAATAAGAAGGATTCCATAGATGTCCACCCCATAACTTGGATCTTAGATCATCCCCAAACTCTTTCATCAAGAGTCTGGCTGATACACCCTTCATAGCTTTTATAATATTTGGAATGTAATGCTGCGGCGTACAATTGATCAGCATACGGATGTAATCTTCCTCCATATTCATTTCCAGAATTTGAAAATCATTATCCTTTGAAATCTGAGTCAGCAGCTCTTTTAATTTTATTGCGACCTGTCCATTCAAGACATCACGACGATACTTTACACACCATACAATATGATACTGTATTGAATAGACATAGCCTCTTCCTTTAACAACTTCCATGTTTTTCCTCATCGATATTATAACATATGTATATCTAATTCATCTCATGACTAAAGTTATGAATGTTCTTAGATTGCATTATAAAAATATCCATTCATCACTAGCTATCCCATTCCTTATATATACGCCTAAATACAACTGGACTGTTCTTTTTCAAATACTCTTTTTGAAGCCAATCCAAATACGTTCCTGGACTAATAATACCGCGTATACTCAATACATCCGCACCTAACGTTCCCAAAACCAAATCGGTAAAAGATGCACAATTATCACCTAAAGCCCAGTAAATATGAAATTTACCACTCTTGACCTTATATAACTTTGCTCCCGTACGATAATGTAGGCGACTTGGATAATCCATTTCATATTCACTAAAACGATCATATCCATCTTCTTTTTCAATCTTTGTATACCAACGATAGCCATTCTGACGAATTTTTTCAATCTCTTTTTCAATCAATGCATTCTGTTTCGATGTTGTATAAACACCATATTCAAAAATGGAATTATTCTCTGCCGAAATCATATTCGGAATGTATTTTTCGAGTGGCACCGTAAAGAAAATGCCATCCCCAATCGTTTGATTTAAATGAAAGGAGTCACTATCATAATTTCCATAACTATAGACAATATCATCATACGCAAAACAGATGTGACCAACCTTTTGAAAGCCCTTGGGCCCGACATGGACAATCACCTTTAAACGAACAACCTCATCCTTCTTATACGTATTTAAATCTTCAGGCTTACCCTCCTCTAAATACCGGTTGACACTTGTCAAAGCCGCATCTGGAACGAAAGCACAAAGAAAAGCCGGAAGTGTGATTCTTACTTTTCGTTTCCATTTATATTTCGTTAAAGGATTGATTCCTTCATATCCATCCCCAAAATAACGCATACCTAAGATCATAAAGTAAATGCCAAAAGCACGCATTAAAAGATCTGTATGAAAGTCTGGATTCAATAACAAATAAAAGCCAAAGAAAATGTAAATAAAGCTAAACACAAAGTTAAAGAAGTTTCTTTTAATATGATTGATTTGATTAATCACAAGCTGAACAAAACAGGCAAATCCACAAAGAATACAATATCCGCCAAAATTTACTCTCAAGATCCATTGTGGAAGATACCGAAAGTTCATTAAGAAAAACATAAACACAAAGGATAATATGGAAAAGAAAAAATCTTTATTCATTTTATTCTTTACAAAGCGAATAATTAAAACTACGCCATTGACACATAAAAATACAATAGATGCGATTAAGATTCCTGTAAAAATACGATTGGGAATCCATATCATGATGGCTCCCGCAACCATTAATATGGTTCCAATCACAAAGTTCATAGCTACATCATAGAACATAGACTACCTCCAGTTGGATTGTACACATAAAAAGCTACCTTCATCCACACGAACGATTCCCTTTTTCCCTGTTAAAGAATTACTTGTCGTATATATTTCTTCAATATGAATCCGTCTTTTATCTAATGGATATAAAAATCCCGATAAAGAAAGCACACCCTCTTGAATAGGATAAAATGAAATATGATGATACGAATCATCAATTTCATGAACGCCTACATTCATAACAGATATTCTTTGGTGCTCATCGATTAACACTACATTTTGAAAACGATACATCGCCAAGCGAATATTCGCAATCGTATGATCGATTCTTCCTTGCATGCCCCCATATAAATAGATCGTATCATAATCTTTACATAAACGAATCGCAAGCTCTGAATCCGTTTCATCCTTCATAATGGGATGTCTTTCAATTGGACACGTGATTCGTTTAAAATCCTCTTCACTTAAAGAATCAAAGTCTCCCACTGCCATTTTAATTGGAAAACCCTGATCTATAATTTTTAATGCACCAGCATCAACACCTATATAATCACAATTTTCAATTTTTGGCACAACATCAACGAGTGGTGTAATTAAAACCGCACAAGTCATTTATTCAAGCATACCTTCAATTGTTTTAGCAATGTCATTTTTAAATACGTAGCTTCCCGCAACCAATGTGTCGCACCCTGCATTTAATGCCAATCTAAACGTATCCTGGTTGATACCACCATCAATTTCAATACGATATGAAAGGTTCAATGCTTCACGCTTTTCTTTTAACCACTCTACTTTTTTAAGCATGTCGGCCATAAATTTCTGGCCACCAAAACCAGGCTCAACACTCATAATTAAGACAAGATCACAAGATTTGAGTACACTTTCAAAAGGTTCAATGGCTGTATTTGGTTTTACGACAATACCACCTTTCGCACCCAAACCATGAATTTCATCCAATAACTTCTGAATACGAGTCAAATCATTATTCAAAGCTTCTGTATGGAAAGTTACTAGATCCGCACCATTTTTAATAAAGATAGGTGCGTATGTTTCTGGGTCTTCTACCATTAAATGCACATCCATAAATAATGGACAAGCCTTTTTAAAGCCTCTTAAAATATCAGGTCCAAACGTTAAATTCGGTACGAAATGACCGTCCATCACATCAAAGTGTAACCACTCTGCTTTAGATTCTTTTAAAATTTCTAATTGTGCACTCACATTGGCATAATCCAAAGATAAAATTGAAGGTGCAATCACAATTGAATTCATAGTTTTTTACCTCTTTCTTCCATAATATTTTTATAATCCTCATAAATAGATGGATTGATTTCTCCATTTTCAACAGCCTCTTTGATCTTACAATCCGGTTCATTCAAGTGCCTGCAATCTTTAAAACGACAAGTATGAATGTATGGTTTAAAATCAAGAATACACGCATCTAAATGCGAAGTATCTAATCTTGTAAAATCTAAGCTTGAAAATCCAGGCGTATCCGCCACCAAGCCATCACACACATGGTGTAACTGGCAATAGCGTGTAGTATGTTTACCACGACCCAAAGCTTTAGAGATGGCTTGTGTCTGTAATTCAAAATCAGGATTTAGGCGGTTCAATAAAGAACTTTTACCCGCACCCGACTGACCACATAAAACAGACACTTTTCCATTTAAGATTTCCTGTAATTCTTTATCATCACTACCAGGATTTGAGAAAACCACATCATATCCCGCCTTTTTATATTTTTCAAGATCCGCCAAAATTTCTTCGGGACGATCCAATAAATCAAGTTTGGTCACACAAATCACCGGTTTGACACCTGCTAAGCCTACTAAGAAGATCAAACGGTTTAATAAGTGGCAAGAATAGTCCGGATCTTTTAAACTGGTGACAATCAAAGCTTGATCTACATTGGCTATAGCCGGTCTTAAAAGACGATTTGTTCGTGAAAGAACTTTATGAATACGATATGAATCCTCAATCTTTTCATATTCGACAAAATCCCCGACGACTGGCGCTTCATGCTGGCGCATTTTACCTCTTGGTTTGGCAATGATTTCTTCTTTTTCATTTTGAATCGTATATTGATTCGAAATTATTTTTATAATTCTTCCTTTCTGCATATTAATCATAATACAGTGTCACAACACTGTTTGTTCCTTCCTGTATATATTCAGTTCCAACATCTGGCGATACACTTATGACCTTATTGCTGCCCTGCCCATTTTCAATATGACTTAAGACAACCGCAATTCCTAAATCATTCAATTCATCTTTGGCATCCAATACGTCTTGACCAATCAAGTCCGAAGGAATCACAATCGAAGGATAGGTACTTACCACAAAAGTAATAGTTTCCTTACTGTCTGGATCAATACGTTTTCCTGGCGTTAAACCCTTTTGTTGTAAAACGATACCTGGATCCATATCTTTTGAGCCTTCATGTTCAACTTCAATCTGCACATTTGGACAATTCTTTGCTAATTCATAAGCAGCCTGCGAATACGAGCCATCTGTAAAGTCTGGTACTAAATAGGTAGATCCTTTAGAAACGGTTAAAACAATTTTCGCATCATTTAAAATCACTTCACCCTCTTTATAAGAAGATTTAATGACTTTTCCCTTTTCATACTTATCATTCGCCTTATAAACATACGTTACTCTTGAAGTGTTAAAATGCGCATTCTGCAACACATCGATGGCCTCATCTGGTGTCAAATCCACTACATTCGGCATTGTTTGATAGCCCAGAAAGCCACTAATCTTAATTATGCCTGTAATGCTGGCAATGAGTACAAGTACAACAATAGAAATCACAACAGCAGCACTAATCATGACAGCTGGAATCCAATTTGGTTTTTTCTTTTCTTCTTTTTCAGACTCTTCATCTTCAAAATCAATATGCCCATTATCATATTTCATCAATTCTTTATTCGAACTTGCATCCACCTTGATACGCTTCATATCACGATATTCTATATCCATGCAATGCATTAAATCATAAAGCATTTCTTTACAAGATACATAACGGTCATCTAAATTTTTTGCGGTCGCCTTTAAAATGATATTTTCAACAGACTGTGGAATATCCGGATTGAAATCACGCACATAAGGCATTGGTTTACGCAAATGCTTGATCGCAATCTCTGTCGGTGTCTTTCCTGTAAAAGGAACGTGCCCCGTTAACAATTCATAGAATACAATACCCAATGAATAGATATCCACTTGTGCATTTGGTTCTTTACCCTGTGTTGTTTCTGGCGCTAAATAATGGGCTGAACCCATAACCGTATTATTAAACGTTAGCTGTACAGAACCATGGGCTACCGCAATCCCAAAATCTGTAATTTTAATCGTTCCATCGTCTTTTACCAACACATTTTGCGGTTTGATATCACGATGAATAATGTTATGATCGTGCGCGTGATCAATTGCACTGATCAATTGTTTCATAATGGCAATGGCCTCATCCACACCTAAAGCTCCGCGCTGTGCTATCAAATCTTTTAAAGTTCGACCACGAATATATTCCATGACAATATAGTGCATACCTTCATATTCACCAACATCATATATATCTACAACATTTGGATGTGATAAACGACTCGCTGCACTTGCCTCACGCTGAAAGCGCACTAATGCCATCGCATCCCCACTTAATTTATCACGCAGAACTTTGATTGCCACAATACGATTTAATATCGTATCCTTTGCCTTATAGACATCCGCCATTCCACCCTGACCAATCAAAGACAAGATCTCATAGCGGTTCGCTATTTGTTCCATCATCATAGTTATTATTCTCCATCATTCTCCATTAAGATAACTGTGCAGTTATCATAACCACCTGATTGATTAGCTCTGGCAATCAATGTTTCCGTTTTTTCCTGTAAAGAAAGACTCGAGTCATGTACAATATCCGAAATCACTTTCTTTTCAACATATCCATGTAATCCATCACTTGAAACCAACAAATATTTATATGTATTTTCAATCTTATTGATATCAATACGGAAAACATGCCATACGCCTAAGGCATTTGTTAATGTATTTTTTTGTGGATGAGACTTTGCTTCATCTAAAGTGATCTTACCCTCTTTTAATAATTGGGCAATGACACTATGATCTTCACTCATTTGAATCAGTTCATTATTATAATCCGCATAGATTCTTGAGTCTCCCACATTAAAAATAAACGTCCCAATATGAGCTTTGATGACACCCACTGCCGTAGTCCCCATACCTCTTTCATTGAAATTCTTTAAGCTTTTTGAATAAATGAAATCATTCGCCTGATTTAAATTTTCACGAATCCAGTTGTCAACTTGACGATCTTTTTCAAATACAGGAGACTTCATAAATGCTTCATACATAGTCATTACCGCTGTATGACTCGCCACTTCTCCTGCTTTTGCACCACCAATACCATCACAGACAATGGCCATCCATTCATCATTGGCATTATGAGCGATGCAATAATCATCTTCATTTAATTGTCTTACAAGACCTACATCTGTATTCGCAAAAACTTTCATCCGCCTAAATTCCTTCCTTTTTAATTTCTTTGATTCTTAATTGTCCACATGCCGCATCGATATCGTTACCATGTTCTTTTCGAATCGTGCAACGAACATGATTCTTCATCAACAAATCATAAAAAACCATAGCTTCGTCGTGGCTTACCGATTTAAAGCCCTTTTCATCTACCGCATTGTATGGAATTAAGTTGACATATGCATTCATTCCATGAAGAAGCTTTGATAATTGTTTGGCATGTTCAGGACGATCATTAACACCATTTAATAAAATATATTCAAAAGTCAAACGACGATTGTTTTCCTGACCATAATACTTAACAGCTTCCATCAACTCTTTTAATGGATATGCATGGTTAACTGGCATTAATTTATCACGCAATTCATCATTTGGCGCATGTAAACTAATGGCTAAATTGTATTGTGTATGTTCATTGGCAAAATCGTAGATTCTTGGAACAATGCCACAAGTTGAAATCGTAATATGTCTAGAACCAATACCTAAACCACGATCATGGTTTACTGTTGCCAAAAAATTCATGACATTATCATAGTTATCAAAAGGTTCTCCTGTACCCATGACAACAATATGTGAAAGGCGCAAGTTATCTTTATCCAATTCTTTTTGAACATACATAACCTGGGCAACCATTTCACCGCTTGTTAGATCTCTTTTTTTCTTTGTCAAGCCACTCGCACAAAATGCACAGCCCATGTTGCAGCCAACCTGACTGGAAACACAAACACTGCGACCATAGTCAAAGACCATCATAACACTTTCAAGTAGTGCACCATCACTTGTTTTAAACAAGAATTTTGTTGTTCCATCATGTGAAACTTGTTTTTTTATTAACTCTAAAGGATTCACAATAAAATCTTTCTTTAAGATTTCTCTTGTTTCCTTTGATACATTGCTCATTTCATCAATGTCAAATACACGATTGCGATACAACCATTGAAAGATCTGATGTCCACGATACGATTTCCATCCGTGATCTAGGGCATATTCGCACATTTGATCATAATTTAAATTGTATAAACTTTCCAAAATAGCACCTCAATTTCTACCGTTCATTATATCATTTACGCACTAGTTTTGCCATATAGAAGCCATCTTGTCTTGTATCACTAAAAATGGTTTTTTCATCCACAAGACAAAACTCTTCGTGCGCACTCAAAAATTTCTCAATTTGTTTTTCATTCTCTTTTTTATTCATCGTACAAGTGGAATAGACTAAGACTCCCCCCACCTTTACATATTGACATACATTATTCAGAATAGAATACTGCAACGGAATCAACGAATCCATATCTTCAGGAACCATGTGTAATTTAATATCTGGTTTTCTAGATAATACGCCATAGCCTGAACATGGAACATCACATAAGATACGATCATATAACACAGAACTTTTAAATGTTGTCGCATCTTGTACACCTGCATGTACAATATCAATGCCTAAGCGTTTGGCATCACTATCAATCAATTCTTTACGATGTGCATGCAAATCATACGAATCAATATGACCTTGATTATGCATCCTTTCGGCCATGGCCATAGTCTTTGTTCCTGGAGCTGCACAACAGTCTAGAATTCTTTCATTTTCCTTAGGATCAACAAATTTTGCAATCGCAAAACTCCCCTCATCTTGGGCACTCATATAACCTTTTTGATAGTAGTCATGATGAAAATAATCATTACCTGTATAAATATATAATGGATCTTGAACACAAACAAACGTATCCAAATCAAAATCAGCTTCACTAGTCATTAATGTATTTCGACGAACATACATGGGTAATATATTTACACTTGCACTTGCCATCATCAAAGCTTTTTCTTGTCCATATTGAGAAGCCCACATCTTATAAAGCCAATCGGGCAATGAATACTTTAAGGCTACATTGTCCGTTTCAATCGGTTTGACCTTATGCAATACGGCATTTGTCAAACCCGCATATTTCACATTGATCTTTTTGGCAATATTGACCGCATCATTGACAATCGCATAGCTTGGGACTTTATCCAAAAACAACAACTGATATGTACTCATTGTCAATAACACATCCATTTTAGGGTGCAATTTATTCTTCACATACTTTGACCAGCATTCTTTACAATAACGATAATTTTGAATGGTTCCATAAAAAATGCGTGTAGCCAATGCACGATCTTTTTCATCCACTTCCTGTAAATGATTTCTTAAATATAAATTGGAATAGACTTTTTTATTCACAACTTCATCTAAGGCTTTCCATATCCATTTTCTCATTCTATTCCTCCATCATAATTGGATGCATATTCACATCCACAACATATTTTGTTTCATCCAAATAATTTCGCACAATTTTGTGTAATAATTGATCGTCCTTTGATTTTAGAATCAAGCGCACACGATGCTTCTTTTGTTGCATACGAATTTCAATCGGACCCAATACGCGCAAAGAAGTAAAATACGATTTCGCAACACGCGCCATTTTATAGGCTTCCTGCAAATCAAAATGTGTAAATACTAAGGTACATAAATACACATAGGGTGGATACATCCCTAAATGGCGATAGCGCATTTCTTGATTAAAAAACATCTTATAATCATGCATTTGAACACATCGCATCACAAAATGATCCGAATCAAATGTTTGAATCATAACTTGTCCTTTTAGCTTTCCACGACCACTTCTTCCACTCGCCTGTTCTAACATTTCATACGCTGTCTCACTAGCCCTGTAGTCATTTCGACAAAGCGCGGCATCCGCATTTAAAATTCCAACTAAAGTCACTCTTTCAAAATCCAAGCCTTTAGCCACCATTTGCGTACCGATTAATAGATCTCCAGACTCTTCAAATTCTCTTAACAACTTTTCATGAGCATTCTTTTTTCGTGTACTATCTGCATCCATACGAACGACATGATGATTCTTAAAGATTTCTAGAATCTGTTCTTCCAAACGCTCAGTTCCCATACCGGCTTTAAAATAGTTCTTAGAATGACAGCTTGGACATTCTTCCATAAATGGAAATTGTCTTCCACAACAATGACATACCAAGGCATTTTGATTTTTGTGGTAGGTTAAAGCCACACCACAATCTGGACATATGCGTACATGACCACAATCACTACAGCGAACAATGGGTAAATAGCCTCTTCGATTTAAAAGCAAGATCACTTGTTCATTTTTAGAAAGACGCTCATGAATAGCTTGAAGCAATGTTTCAGATAAGCCGTTTGTGATTCTTTCCTTTTTCATATCTATCAAACAAATTTCCGGCATTTCATGAATGCGATTTTTAAGTTCAATCAATTCATAGACGTTCTTATAAGCTCTTGCGTACGATTCTAAAGAAGGTGTCGCACTTGCCAATACGACTTTACACTTATGATAGGCCGCACGAAATAAGACAATATCGCGCGTATGATAGCGTGGTGTATTATCTTGTTTGTAGCTAGAATCGTGTTCTTCATCCATTAAAATCAAGCCTAAAGAAGAAAACGGCATAAAACAAGCACTCCGCGTACCTACAACGATATCGACTTTATGATCTTTTACTAAATTATATTGTTCTAGCTTTTCTTGCGCATTCAATCCTGAATGATAAATCGCAATCTTTTGTTTAAAGCGCGCCTGTACTCTTTGTATCATCATCGGTGTTAAACCTATTTCAGGAACAAGAAATAGAACTTGTTTTCCAGTCGATAATACATTTTCTGCCAATCGCAAAAAGACTTCGGTTTTACCAGAACCAGTCACGCCATGAAGTAAAGAGACCGTTTTATTGGTGTTTTGAATGGTTTCAATCGCCGACACTTGCTCAGAAGTTAAAGAATGTGTAACATCCGCAATTTCACTTACACATGTATTAGAATCCTTAATTCTTTTTTCAAGAATAATATAACCTTTATCTAATAAAACCTTTGTGATGGATGGACTTACTTTTCTAAGTTCACTCATCTTGCATGGATAGGTAAAACTATGAAGCACTTCTTTTTGTCTTGATGTTAATGGTAAATCAGAATCATTTAATATCGCATAATCTTCATAGATAATTTTTGAATGCTTACTAGAAGGACGAAGAGCTGGTGGCAGCATTGTTTTATAACAAGTCACTTTCGAACTGGCATAAAAATCAGCCATATAATTTGCCAATACCTTTAATTCGTTATTTAATAATGGCTTTTCATCTATGACTTCAATGACAGGCTTAATATTTTTAAAATCGCTTTCTACATCTACTTCTTCGACAAATCCTACAAGTGTACGATTGTTGAATTCAACACGGACTCGACAACCAACTTCAACATGACAATCACAAGAATATGTAAAGGTATTGCGTAGGCGATTGTATTCTACATATACATTAATCAGCATGCATCTATTATAACATCATTCTGGATTTGACATTTATATTTATTTTAGAATATTTCACCAAAACCACTAAAAGCACCAAAATGGTGCTTTTATGCTTTTATCCAATAATTTCTCTGCCCGTGTCGTAATAATCAAGTTATAATTATGATGTAGAAGATAAGATACAAGCCATCGAATATTGTTTAGAAAACTCTATGTCCAATGATTCTACATTCTATTTAAATTTTACCTCCACGAGTGGTAAAGGTAAGATTGGTCATTCAAAAAAACTACGCAAAGAATAATAACGCACACTTAAAGGACTATGATTTGCAAAAAAAAGAATTATGGTATCCTCATTGTTGATTTTGCAGATCAAGAATTAGCACACAAAATTTATTCGACAAATTAAAAGATTCGCTTTGAAATGATACAATGTCATTGTCAATCGAATCTATTCTTTTTTTACATATAGATTCTTTGGCAGCTGTTTAGAGTACGGCAACACACTATTTTTGATTTCATTTGATAATCCTTTGGTGCTCAATATATCCAACACATATTCCAGATATTTATATGTTGCGGATTCTATCAAACTTAAATATATGGTACTTGCTTTAGCTCCTTTTTTTGTATTTTAAAACAAGAAATTCTTTCTGGCTATTACGAATGGTTTGATTCTTTGTTCAGCTAGATTATTGCTTAATTCACAGCGACCATCTTTAAAGAAATTTCTTAGATACTCTTCTTTATGGAATGTATAACTGATTGCTGATCCCATTTTCCTTTTGGCAGGTATTGGCCTTCTATTTCATGAAGGTACACAAAAAACTCATTGAATATAGGTAACGACTCTTCCTGACGTCTCTTATAGCGTTCGGTTGGTGTTGAACCTTCTTTTTTCAATGTTTCTTCAATTTTGAACAGTTTGTTTATATAATGGATCGCTATCAGAATATTTTTATATCCAGGATGGCTGTCAAGATATTCGATCCTTTCTTCTCTTGTGGAAAGCTTTCGAATTTCTTTTCTTCCAACGGATGCTTTCTGTGCTTCTACGAACTTTCTTCGTACATGCGACATGCATCCTACAACCATCAGACAAATACCCTTATGATATGCTTCGTATCCATCACTGTGAGCTATAGCTTGACTGTCTTCTCCAAGAATTATCGTCGCATTTTCGTATTTCCGATTTCCTGGACTGAAGAACAGCGCCATCTGAATGGTTTCGAATGTTCCGCTCATTCCCATCCACACATATCCCTTTTTTCGACCGTCCTTACAGTCTTCAATGATTTGAAGTGGTGTTTCATCCAAATGTACAGTCTCCAGCTTTTTAAAGTCGTCACACATCTGATCGAATACATATTCCAGATAATCATTTGAGCAATCATCCAGTTGCTCATATTTTGACGATTGATGCATATATTTTGCCTGTTTAGATCCTGTTCTTGTCTATATAGTGGTGTTCCCAAAACATATTTATTATATGCCTACGCTGCCTTCAATAAGACAAAATGGTTTGTATTTTAACTCATACGAAATCGTTGGCTTTAACTCTTTCATCAAAGAACCACATTCTGGACATGATCTGTCTTTTATTGAATGATGAATTGTTTCTTTTATTTCCAAATCTGAATAATCATTCTCTTTTGATTTTGGCTTTCTCTTCTTGCCTTTTTTTGTGCTTTTGACCTCAGGCTCCAATAAATCATCCGGATTCACATTATCAAGTATCTTTTCGATTTCATTGAATAAGGGAAGCATTTTCAGAAGTTGAGCCAAACTTACTTCTTTTCATGGATACTAGCTGATCCAGATATGTCATTTTAGAAATCGTTTCTCCAGTCGCATATTCCTTCAGCTCTTCACGGTCCATTTTTCAAACTTTTCTTCTAATTTATTAATATCTTCAACATTTACCATACATATGTATTATACCACAAATGCGCATAAAAAGACTGTAAATAAAGCGTTTTATGCGTATTTATATAACTTGTTTTCAAAAGTTTTTTTCTGTTCCATCCTTAAACCTTCAAGATGCCATCTCAATTGCTGCTTCGTTATTGTAGCTATGCCATTATCACGAATCGGAAACTGAAAATGCTCTTTTTCAAGCCTTTTATACAGAAGCCAGAATCCATTTCCATCCCAGTACATACACTTTATTTTATTTCTATGTTTGTTGCAGAATATTAACAACGCATCCTGAACGATAGATGCATATCCATCAATTTCTTTTCTCAGATCTGTAACATTCTTTACAATATAGATCTCTGGAATATCATCAAAACTAATCATAACGACAAACATATTTTTATGATTCTTTGTATATCCTTGTCTGGAACAGATACATTAAATTCAAAACGCATACTATTTAATTTAAAACGGATGCATCCAGTGTTTGAAGATCCAATATCATCATTCCCTTCAACAGCTACAAGAGAAGGTTCTTCAGTAGCCCATTTATATCTGCTCTTTGCATTGTAGAATGCTTTGTCAGATATACCATGAAGCTTACAATACTGAGAAACGCTCAATTCGATAGATTCTTGATCTGCGAAGATATGCATCTGGTACTACGTCAAGAAAAAGGACTCATAAAATAGATAAATTTTAAATTCTAATGTTTTGAATAATAATTATTCTCATATTGATTTGGTGATTCATAACCGCAATGGCTATGGATTCGT